>NZ_NAZB01000045.1:0-60311 GCF_003055045.1 Heyndrickxia sporothermodurans | reverse complement strand
GTTATGTCCCAGCCTCTTTTAAACAAAAAACTGAGACATTATGTCTCAGTTTTTTTGCTTTTAATTATTTTTATTATACAAGTGACAGCTCACGAAATGTCCTGGTTTTGCTTCATGCCATTCTGGTTTCTTTTGTGCGCAGATGTCCATGGCGTGCATGCAGCGTGTTCTAAAGACACAGCCGCTTGGCGGGTTAATTGGACTTGGTACATCCCCTTGTAAAACAATTCTTTCCCTTTTTAATTTAGGGTTCGGGATCGGTACTGCTGATAGCAGTGCTTGAGTATACGGGTGTAGGGGTTCATTATATAATTCTTCGCTTTCCGAAAGCTCCATCATATTCCCTAAATACATAACAAGGATACGATCGGAAATATATTTAACCATCGATAGGTCGTGCGCGATAAATAAATACGTCAGCCCCATCTCTTTCTGTAAATCTTTAAGTAAATTAACGACCTGCGCTTGAATCGAAACATCTAGAGCTGAAATCGGTTCATCGCAAACGACGAATTTAGGATTTAATGCCAATGCTCGGGCTATTCCAATCCGTTGACGTTGTCCACCACTAAACTCATGTGGAAATCTGTGGATATGTTCTGGATCTAGTCCAACTAGCTTTAATAATTCTAATACACGTTCACGTTTCTTTTTTCCGTGTAATAATCCATGAATTGCGATTGGTTCACCAATAATCTCTTCAACGGTCATTCGTGGATTTAAGGAAGCATACGGATCTTGAAATATCAATTGTATTTCTTTACGTACCTTGGCCATTTCACTACTATTATTCTCATAAATATTTTTACCTTTAAACAAAACTTCGCCTTCCGTTGCCTCATATAAACGAATAATCGTCCGGCCTGCCGTCGACTTCCCACAGCCACTTTCTCCAACTAGTCCAACCGTTTCCCCAGGGTAGATATCTAGGTTAATTCCATCTACGGCTTTCAACGCCTGATCACCAGAACCGAAGTACTTCTTTAAGTTTTTTACTTCGATAAGAGGAGTAAGAGTGCTCGTCTTGTTCGTATCATTTGTCTCAATTGTTTTCGAATTCATCTAAATCTCCTCCTCACTATTTACCACTAGCCTTTTTCATGGTGGCCATTGGATGATGGAGCCAGCATGCAGCAGTTTGACCTTTTGCTACCTCTGCCAGCTCTGGTGAATAATCTTTGCAAATTCTCATCGCAGACTCACATCTCGCATAAAAAGAACATCCTTTTGGCGGCTCTAATAAATCTGGCGGTGTACCAACAATTGGTGCAAGCGGTTCATTTTTGTTCATATCCAATCTCGGAACAGATTTTAATAACCCTTTTGTATACGGATGCTGTGGCTTTTCAAAGATTTCCTCAACAGTTCCTGTCTCTACTACTTTTCCGGCATACATAACAATCACCCGATCACACATCTCCGCAACAACACCTAAATCATGTGTAATTAATATAATAGAAGTTTCTGTTTTTTGTTGCAGATCTTTCATCAGCTCTAATATCTGTGCTTGGATCGTTACGTCTAGTGCGGTTGTTGGCTCATCGGCAATTAGTAGTTTCGGTCGACAAGCGAGTGCCATCGCAATCATCGCCCTTTGTCTCATTCCACCTGAAAATTCGTGCGGATACTGATCCAATCTTTTTTCAGGCTGTGGAATTCCTACTAATTCGAGCATTTCCTTTGCAACCATCCATGCTTCTTTTCGTGTAACTTTATTATGCTGAAGAACAGCCTCCATTATTTGGCTTCCTACTTTACTCGTAGGGTTTAAAGAGGTCATCGGATCTTGGAAAATCATACTTATATCATTCCCTCGAATCCTTTGCATCTCTCTTTCACTTTTAGGAATTAAATCTTGTCCATTAAATAAAATCGATCCACTTTTATATTTAGCTGGTGGAGTGGATAGTAGTTTCATAATCGATTTGGCTGTGACACTTTTCCCACAACCCGATTCCCCTACTATCGCAATCGCTTCCCCCTGCTTCACTTCAAAACTAACTCCTCGAACCGCTTGGACTTCACCCGCATAGGTCCCAAAGGAAACATGTAAGTCTTTAACTTCTAGTAAATTACCCATGATGTGTTCCTCCTTTTCTCATATTTGACCCCACTTTATCTCGGATCAAGCGCATCTCTTAAACCATCACCGAAGACATTGAAGGCAAACATGGTTAAAGAAATTAAAATTGCTGGAAATGCAAGCTGATAAAAGTTTCCAACGAGGATGCTTTGAAGTGCATCACTTGCCAATGTACCCCAGCTAGCCTGTGGAGCAGGAATTCCTAAGCCAAGAAAGCTTAACGTTGCCTCACCAAAAATCGCAGTCGGAACAGTTAATGTAATATTTACGAGAATCGGACCCATTGTATTTGGAATCATATGCTTTCTTAAAATCCAAGATGTTTTACCGCCTGCTACTTCTGATGCATGTACATATTCATATTGTTTCAACTGCAATACTTGTCCACGTACAAGCCTTGCCATGGGTATCCATCCAGTAATCGTCATCGCAATGATAATCGAGAACATTCCTCTTCCTTGTTCTGGAAAAACAACCATAATGAGAATAACCATTAGTAAATATGGAATCGCATACAAAACCTCTGCAATTCGCATCATCACATTATCGGTTCTTCCCCCTCTAAGCGCAGATATCCCACCGTATAAAACCCCTATAATAAAGTCAATTAAAGCTGCAGCTAATCCAATAAATAAGGAAATTCTTGCCCCGGACCATGCACGAGTAAATAAATCTCTACCTAATGAATCTGTACCAAACCAATGCTCCCCATTCGGTTTCACATTTTTCTGGGTAAAATCCATTTCATCGTATTTATAGCCGTTCAAATGCGGCCCAATAATCGCCATTATGACTAAAAGGATAATAATGACTAATCCAACTAAGGCCAATTTATTTCCTTTCAACCGTCTCCATACATTCGCCCAATAGGATGTCGTGGGGCGAGCAATTTTCTCAGCTTCTTTGAAATTATCCTCCGCCGGTAAGAACAACTCTTCTGATAACTTTAATTCATTTGCCATTATTTACTCTCCCCTGTCACTTTAATTCTTGGATCAATCCATGTGTAAGCAATGTCCACAATAAAAATGAGAAAGATTAGAATGGCGCTATAGAAAACAGTCGAACCAAGGATTACAGGATAATCACGGTTGAAAATGCTTTTTACAAACATTTCTCCCATGCCTGGTATTCCAAAGATGTTTTCAATAATAAAGCTTCCCGTCACAACATTTGCGATTAATATCCCTAATACGGTCGTAACCGGTAGAATCGCATTTCTAATTGCATGCTTGATAAGAACCATGCTTTTGCCTAATCCTTTAGCCTTTGCAGTCAAAATATAATCTTGACCAAGTACTTCAAGCATACTGGAGCGCATAAGTCTTGCAATATAAGCCATTGGAGATACTGCTAAGGCGACAGATGGCAAAACAGTATGGGCCCACGATTTCCAAGTAGCAACAGGGAATATCTTCCACTCTACTGCAAAATAATTGATTAATATTGTAGCTAAAATAAAGCTTGGTACAGAAATACCAATGATTGCAAGTATCATAGAAAGATAATCCGGCCAACGGTTTTTGAAAATTGCTGCAATTACTCCGAAAAATAAACCAAACGGTATAGCAATAACCATTGCTTGAAGACCTAAGTGCAGTGAAATAGGAAATCCATTTCGGATATAATCATTAACTGTTATTGATTGAGATTTTATTGAAGGTCCAAAATCTAAATGAAGCAAACCTTTTATATATAAGAAATATTGTACTATTTTAGGTTTGTCCAAATTATAGTACGCTTTGAGGTTATTAAGTACCGCTTCAGGCATTGTTCCTTCTTTAGCAAACGGATTTCCTGGAATGTTATGCATAATAATAAAAGTAATCGTGGTAACCGCCCAAATCGTCACAATAGCCCACATTAATCGTTTTAAGGAATATCTCAACATTTTTATTCACCCTCTCTTAAGAAAAAGCAGGGTATGCCTTTTAAGGACATACCAACTGCTTTTAATTGTGTTTTTTATTTCTCAATATCAGCATAGATGTATTGAGGGTATCTATTGATCGGTGTGAAGAAACCTGTAACATTTTCTTTTAATACATAAGGTTTTGTATAGAAATAAACAGGGATTACAGGCATTTCTTCCATTAGAATTTTTTCCGCATCATGCATTGCTTTCATACGAACTTCATTATCTATAGATTTTTTAGCTGTATCAATTAATTTATCGTATTCTTTGTTATTGAACTTCGCATCATTTTGTGGACCAGTTGATACCCATAAATCCATAAATGTCATTGGGTCTACATAATCTCCAATCCAGCCTGCACGGGAAACCTCATAATCTCCAGCGTGCTCACGGTCAATCTTCACTTGGAATTCGACATTTTCGAGTGATACATCAACACCTAGGTTTTTCTTCCACATTTGTTGGACAGCTTCTGCAATCTTTTTATGACCTTCATTAGTGTTATAAAGAATTGAGAATTTTGGCATCTTGCTCATTCCCTCTTCTTTAAGCCCTTCTGCAAGTAGCGTTTTCGCTTGGTCTACATCTTCACTAAATAGATCTCCACCCTTTTTTTGGTAATCAGTAGATTCATCCTCAGGGATACCTGGAGGTACAACTGAATATGCAGGCTGTTGTCCACCTTGCGCTACACTATCAACAATGGCTTTACGATCAATTGCCATTGATAAAGCTTTTCTAACTTTTGCATTAGTAAAAGGTTTTTTATTGTTATTCAAATTATAGTAATAAGTCGCTAAATCCGGACTGTTATGAAATTCTTTATTATCTTTGAGCGTTGGAAGAACGTCTTGTGGGATAGGATAAACCATGTCAAGTTCTCCATTTTGATACATTTGATATGCAGTCGATTCATTATCGATTACTGCAAAATCTACCTCATCAAGTTTAATGTTGTCCTTGTCATAATAGTTTTCATTCTTTTCAAGCTTTAAGCTTTCTTTATGCTTCCATTCTGTTAACTTAAATGCACCATTTGAAACGTAGGATGATGCCTCTGTATACCATTTTGGATTTGCTTCTTGTACTTTTTTATTAATCGGATAATAAGTATAGAAGTTTGTTAAATCAAGAAAATATGCTGTTGGTGCTGAAAGAGTTACGACCAATGTTTTGTCATCAGTTGCTTTAACTCCTACTTTATCTTCTAAAGCTTTTAACTCTTTATCTTGTTTTGCTAATTTTTTTGGATCTTTTGATTTCGTTAGCTTGTAATTATTATATTCTGATCCACCTTTAAGATAATATAGTTGGTAAGCATAGTCCGAAGCTGTTTTTGGGTTCAATGCATATTTCCACGCATATTCGAAATCCTCTGCAGTAACTGGATCTCCATTTGACCATTTAATTCCATCTCTTAAATGGAATGTCCACTTTAAGCCATCTTTGCTTGGTTCCCATTTTTCTGCCATACCTTCAACAATTTTGCCTTCTGGTGTTTTCTTTGTAAGACCTTCAAAAGTACCCTCTAATACCCATGAATCATGTGTTCCTTGCGCTTTTCCCGGATGAAGGGCACCAGGTTCTTCCGTGTTATTCAGCCTTAATACTTTTGTTCCTTTGCTTTCTTCAGTTTTTTTGCCACTGTCACCATCTGCTGGCTTTGCTGTTTCTTCCTTCCCTCCGAAACAGCCGGCTAGCATTAACATTGCTGCTAGAAAAACCGCAAAAAATGAATAAAAAGACTTTTTCTTCAAGCTCTTTCCCCCCTATTTCTTTTTGTTTAGGAAAGTCAGTTTTGACTTTCCAATAGGATATGAGTCGACATGCCTAATAATAAAACTATTAGAATAATCCCATCTATATTCCGAAGTGAGAAAAATTTTTCTCAAAAAGCTTTTCGGCAGACGAAACATTCAACTATCAATTCAAAATTGATAGTACTTTGGACACGCGACCCATACTTCGGATAAAAATTTTGATTTTTTTATCCTATGATATATCAAAATATACAGTAAATTTAAATTATCTGTCAATAATTTATTCAAAATTTGTTGAAAATTGAATATAAACCGAATATTTAGATGTATCACAAAAAACACTAGTAACATCTGCTTATTATTTTTACAACTATTGGTATAATTGTTCACAAAAAAAGATTGGCCAACTTAATTATGACCAATCTTTTTTATAGATTACTATCTATTATTAAAATAGACTTCCAAAGAAATCAGCGATCGCTTGAAAAATCTTTTTAAAGAAATCGGCTACTCCTTGCCAAAATCCTTTGTCCCCTGTTGCATCCTGTAGTTTCTTTTTAATATCATTTGCGATATCTCCAAGTTGACTCTTTACATTATCAAAATTAATATCCAGATTTCGCATTTTATCAAATAGTTTTACTAGAAGCTCGCGATCTTCCGGGCTTAATTGAATGTTTAATGATTTGAGCTTATCATCGATAATTTTTTCGATATCTTCTTTTGTAGCTGGTTTTTGTTTCGCTATTTCTTCTTTAATTTCCGTTAGTAGTTGTGTGACCTTTTCTTGGTCCATTCCGTCTTTTTTCGCTAAGTCTGTTGCTAAACCAAGTTCTTCGTTAGCTACTTCCATTCGATCTTTGTTAAGATCACCGCCGCCTTTGTCATATGCTTTGTAAATACCTACTAGCGCTGAATGACCGCTAACCTTTATTGGTGAAGCCACTTCCACATCCGCGTCCTCTACTCCCGCTGTAAGAAGCGCATTTGCATACATCTGGTCGGTAACCTCTGTAATATTGTCGGGAGTAACAATTGAAATGGCGAGACCTTCCCCTTTTTCTTTTCTTGTAATTTTTGCTGAGGAATACAGATTAGAATTTGGATCGCCATTTATATATTTTACAAGATCGGCCGCTGTTACTGTAACTTCTTTTACTTGGCTGCTGTCTGTTACATTTAGTAGTTCTTTTACTTTTTGCTTTTGGTCGGCAGATAGTTTTTCACCGTAGACAACAATCGGCAAGCCGAATTTTTCATTAATGCTGTCACTGTTATCATTACTAGATGCCTTTGCCACACTATTCATGCCTATTCCTAACATAAAAACCGCAATAAGAACTATTTTACTTATTCGTTTTAACATTTTATTCTGCTCCTTTAAGTCTTAAATAGCCCTTCCATGTTTTGAAGGTTGTCTTAAGTAAATCTATTTCGAAGGGCTATTTATTAGACGTTTTTCATTTTATTTAAGTTTCATTTTTTACCGATTGGGACGGCCCGTCATAATTCTTTCATTATCCACATACTAATTTAGTAGGTGATGAGAGTATGAGAAGAAAACGTAAACCCGCTTTAAAAATCATTGTTTTCACCCTTATTATTATTTTGCTGTGTCTATTATTATATGTCATCTTTTCGCAATCATCAAAAGACCGGGCAACAAGTTTAGTAGAAGACTTTTACCAATACGAGAAATCCGGGAATTTCGGTGGCTCTTGGACTCTTTTTCATCCATTGATGAAGAAAAAGTTTTCGCAGGAAGATTATATACAAAGACGTGCCCATGTTTTCATGCAAGATTTTGGCGCAAAAACTTTTTCCTATACAGTCGGGAAAGCCCATCATCTTAAGAGCTGGACATTTTCGAAAGAAAGTCCAAAGTTTAAAAACACGTATCAAGTACCGATTACACAAACATTTAAAAGTGAGTTTGGCGTGTTTACAATTCATCAAGATGTGTATGTGGTAGAGGAGAAGGATAAATGGTATATCCTATGGGCGTACAAAAAATAAGAATCACTAGCATGGTAGATAGCTGCTAGTGATTTTGTTTTTATCAAAATATTAAAATACTCCGCCATCTGGAAGCGTTTTCATGATAGTATAAAAACAAAGAATTGACACCTACTCCATTGGATAGACTCTGAATATATCATTGTTCATATTTTCTTCATAGATAGATGTTCTAAGAATACATATAGAACATAAAAGAAAATTGGAGGGGTTTCATGAAAAAAACAAAAAACAGGTGGTTGATTGCCTTATCCGGGGTCGGAATTCATATCTGCATTGGCTCTGTGTATGCATGGAGTAATTTCACTAACCCACTCATGAATGAGTTTGGATGGTCAGCTAGTCAGGTGCAAATGACATTTAGTGTTGCGATTCTCTTTTTAGGGCTTTCTGCGGCATTTTTAGGACATTTTGTTGAAAAGCATGGGCCAAGAAAAGCCGGATTGCTTGCCTCCATCTTTTTTGGGGTGGGTGTATTCGGCTCAGGATTTGCCGTTCATGCCGGCTCCTTACCTCTAATCTACCTTTTTTACGGGGTATTAGGTGGGATCGGTTTAGGTGTCGGATATATTACACCTGTTTCCACATTAGTAAAATGGTTCCCTGATCGACGCGGCCTTGCTACAGGGCTTGCGATTATGGGTTTTGGATTTGCTGCAGCGATCAGCAGCCCTATTATGGATGCCCTTATAAAATCATTCGGAATTGCTAATGCTTTTTTCATTTTAGGTGTTGCCTATTTCATCATTATGACTTTATCTTCCCTTTATCTTGAAAAACCTGCTGAAGATTGGAAACCAAAAGGATTTAAGGAAAATGCACAGAAGAAAGTCGTTACAGATTTATCACAATTAACAGCAAATGAATCAATTAAAACGACAAGATTTTATTATTTATGGATTATGTTGTTCATTAACACGACTTGCGGGATTGCCATATTATCGGCAGCAAAACCGTTAGCTCAAGAAAGTATTGGACTAAACACAACAGAAGCTGCTGCACTTGTAGGGATTCTTGGTTTGTTCAATGGCTTCGGTCGCTTAGGTTGGGCATCTATTTCCGATTACTTTGGTCGTGCAAATACGTATACAACCTTCTTTATTTTACAAATTATTCTTTTTGCCCTATTACCACATACAACGATATCTATCCTGTTCCAAATCATGTTAGCCATTGTTTATACATGTTATGGTGGTGGATTTTCTACAATTCCTGCCTTTATTGGAGATTTATTTGGCACAAAACAACTCGGTGCAATCCACGGCTACATTTTAACCGCCTGGGCCGCAGCCGGCCTGGCAGGACCTTTATTTGCAGCATGGATTAAAGATGTTACTGGCAGCTATGCCAATAGCCTCACCTTTTTCTCGGGATTATTCGTACTCGCCTTCATTATTTCTTTAGTCATTCGTATAGACATAAAAAAATTAAAAGAAAACAAAATCCGTCAATCATCTAATACCGCTTCACATATTTAATATAAAGAAAGGTGGAAAAGATGGGAAAAACTAAGCATCAAGGACCGATAAAGTTACCAAAAACACCCGATCCAAAGCTTTGGGTAAGCCCAATTCCTTTTGGGCTGGGGAAGATTAAGCCGAAGCATATTCGTGATACGATGAAAGTCTTATGGGAAAACCGAGATAATCTTCCGTATGCATCAAGGATTTTAACCCAAGGGGTTTGTGATGGTTGTGCATTAGGCGTGGCTGGTCTTCGTGACCAAACATTAACAGGACCACATCTCTGTACAACCCGCTTAAATGTTCTTCGTTTAAATACAATGCCTGCCATGGAAGAATCAGTGATTCATAGTAACATAGAAGAGCTGCAAAAGTTTACTAGTGCAGAGTTAAGAAAGCTTGGGCGAATCCCTTACCCTCTTTCAAGAAAAAAAGGCGAGAAAAAATTTACACGAATTACATGGGATGAAGCATTAAATCGAATAGCTGAAAAAATAAAGGCAATTAATCCAAAACAGCTCGCTTTCTTCCTAACATCAAGAGGAATTACCAATGAAGTGTATTATACAGCTGGAAAAATGGCACGCTTTCTCGGAACGAATAATATTGATAACGCCTCAAGAATTTGTCACTCACCGAGTAAAACAGCATTAAAGCGTTCATTAGGAATTGGTGCATCCAGCTGTAATTATCAAGATTGGATCGGTACGGATGTCCTTATTTTTTGGGGATCAGTTGCTGCTAACAATCAACCCGTTTCAACGAAATATATGTATGCAGCGAAACGGAAAGGAACGAAAATAATTGTAATCAATCCTTATCGTGAACCGGCTATGGATGGATATTGGGTTCCATCCATTCCTGACTCCGCATTATTTGGAACGAAAATTGCCGATGATTTTTATCAAGTCAATATTGGTGGTGACATCGCCTTTATGAATGGGGTGATGAAACATTGGTTTGAAATGGAAGAGGAAGAAAAAGGATCGGCGATTGCTCATCAATTTGTGGAGGAACATACGAATGGGCTTGAAAAATTAAAAGCCCACGTCGTAATGCAAGATTGGGAGTTGCTTGAGAAATCCTCCGGTCTAACTAAGGAACGGATGTGTGAATTTGCTGAAGTTTTAGCAAAAGCAAATAGTGCCGTATTTGTTTGGTCCATGGGGCTTACCCAACATCGGTTTGGAACAGATAATATTTCACAAGTTGCTAATCTCGCCATGCTCCGTGGATTTATTGGTCGTGAACATTGTGGAGTTATGCCGATACGCGGACATTCGGGAGTTCAAGGTTCAGGTGAAATGGGAGCAGACCCTTTTGCTTTGCCTGGGGGAGATTTTGACTATAAAAACATCGAAAGAATGGAAAAGATTTGGGGATTTGAAATTCCTAAATGGCAAGGCGATATTGTTGGAGTTTCGATTGAAAACGCAATGCTCCCGGATGATCATGAAAGGAAACTGAAAGTATTTTACACTTCAGGTGGGAACTTTTTAGAAACGATGCCTGATCCTGCGTTTGTGAAGGAATGTTTAGAATCTGTTGAACTTCGTGTCCATCAAGATATTATTTTTAATACTTCTACTTTAGTTGAGGCGAAAGAAGAAGTGATTGTTTTACCGGCGATGACAAGATATGAACAACGAGGTGGAGGAACCTCCACTTCTACCGAGCGAATGGTTTATTTTTCACCGGAAATTAAAGGACCAAGAATTGAGGAAGCACGATCGGAGTGGGAAATCTATGTTGATTTAGCTGCGCGAATTAAACCTGCCGAAGCAAAGGAATGTTTGAATTTTTCTAGCGCAGAACAAATTCGTGAGGAGATTGCTAAGGCAAACCCTAATTATGATGGAATCCAACATTTACATCAAAAAGGCGATGTGTTCCAATGGGGTGGTGCATGGTTATGTGAGGATGGAATTTGTCCTACCGAAGATGGCAAAGGACAATTACTCCCTATAGAAATACCTGAGCTTCGCAAGCCACAAGGTCATTTTTACGTGACGACACGAAGAGGAAAACAATTTAATTCGATGATTTATAATGAAAAAGATTCGTTTAACAATGCCGATCGCTATGATGTTTTAATAAATGAGGTGGATGCTTCTGAATTAAACATTGCTGAAGGAGAAGCAATCGTTATGTACAATAAGTACGGCTATTTTCACGGTCGGGCAAAATTCGCAGAAACTCAGCGCGGAAACCTTCTTGTGTTCTGGCCTGAGGGAAATGTTCTTATTCCGAAGGGAGTCTATGAACAATATGCGGGAATACCTGAATACAATACCGCTGTAATCGTTGAGAAAGCCGAATCTTTCCATGCACATAAGGATACGAAATATATGGAGAAACGAATCGAGGATTTAGAAGTGGAAATTAGTTAAGAAATCGGCAGGAATGCTGATTTCCTTTGTTTTAGAAATTAGCTACGTTTGAGAGGACATTGAAAGTGAGTGGGGTGGAGTTTTACCAATGGACAATAAAGTTAGAAAGCCATATACGATCGTCAAATACAATGGGGAAACATTATCAAGTGTACAAGATGATATCGCAATCGAGTTTCCATTAACCATTCATGTCGATGGAGAGGAATTTGCAACGATTGTTTGCTCCCCTACCCACCTCGAGGAGCTTGTTATAGGATTTCTCGCATCGGAGGGGCTTATTCGGCTCCACTCTGAAATTGCGTCAATTTCGATCGATGACAATCATGGTTTTGCCTATGTAAATTTAAAGAATAAGAAGGTAATTAATAAGGATTTATATTCTAAGCGATTTATTGGATCTTGCTGCGGCAAAAGTCGGCAATTTTATTTTCACAATGACGTGCGAACAGCGAAAACGATCACGAACACAACTACGATTACGCTTGAAAAATGCTTCCACTTAATGAATATGTTGCAACATCAATCCGCTGATTTTCGGTTAACAGGCGGCGTCCATAACGCTTCCCTATGCACGAACGATGAGATGATTATTAACCGCACAGACATCGGCAGACATAACGCTCTCGACAAACTATATGGTTATTGCCTGAAAGAAAAAATCACTCGCTCAGATAAGATCATCGCCTTTAGCGGCAGACTGTCATCCGAAGTAATACTAAAAGTCGCCAAAATCGGTATCGGAATCATCCTATCCAAATCCGCACCGACATCACTAGGAATCGACCTAGCCAACGACCTCGGCATCACCATAATCGGATTCATCCGAAAAAACCAACTCAACATCTACACCCACCCAGAAAGAGTGTCAGGCACCGAATTGGATTAATACAACATCTTTCTCCACAACCAAAGCGGTGTCAGGCACCAATTTGGATTTATGCAACCTTTTTCGTCATAACCAAAATGGTGTCAGGTACCGAATTGGGTTATGGAAGCATTTTTCCCATTATCCAAAACGGTGCCTGACACTTTATTTGTGACACCTTATTTGATTTTGCGTTGGTATTGGGCGATTCTGTGGTAGTCTTCTTCCATTTTTCTGCTGATGGATAGGAAGATGGACATGAGTTCTTCGTAGATTTTAGCATTTTCGGGGTTTGGCTCGATATCGTTTGTTGTGCCAACCATGTCCTCAACTACTTCTAATCGATCGATTTCCCCAATAGCATATAAACCTAATACGACTGCGCCTAAGCACGAACTTTCATAGCTTTCCGGAATGGTAACAGGTCCTCCAAACACGTCAGCCATGATTTGCCGCCATAGCTTAGATCGAACGAAGCCGCCACTTGCATGAATTTTCTTCGGTTCACCAATTAGCTCTTGTAATGCTAGCATTACACTATACAGATTGTACATAACCCCTTCAAGGATAGCACGAACAAGATGTGCCCTTGTATGGTATAAAGCAAGACCAAAGAAAGAACCCCGTGCATCAGCATTCCAAATTGGCGCACGTTCCCCTGCCATATAAGGATGAAAAATCAAGCCGTCCGCTCCCGGTGCCACCTTTTCAGCCATTTCTGTTAACAATTCATAAGCATCTTCCCCATTTTCCTCTGCCCTTTGTACCTCTAATTGCCCAAACTGATCACGAGCCCATTGGAACGTCACTCCACCGTTATTAACTGGCCCGCCAACAACCCAATGGTTTTCTGTTAAAGCATAACAAAAGGTTCGTCCTTTCGGATCGGTTAAAGGTTTATCACTAACTGTCCGTATGGCACCGCTTGTACCAATCGTGACTGCGAGAACACCCGGTTTAATCGCATTAAGTCCTAAATTTGAAAGAACACCATCACTTGCCCCTACTACAAATGGTGTGTCTACGGAAATATTCATTTGACCAGCCAGCCCACTGTCCAAATTTTTTAAAATATGTGTCGTTGGAACAAGAGCGGGTAGCTTGCTTTCGTCAATCCCGGCAATTTCCAATGCCTCTTTATCCCATTTTAATGTTTCTAAATTAAACATCCCCGTTGCTGAAGCTAATGAATAATCCATCACATATTGATGAAACATTTTATAAAAGATGTATTCTTTAATCCCTAGAAATTTATTCGTTCTATTAAACACTTCTGAATGTTCATTTCGTAACCAAATTAATTTCGTGATTGGTGACATCGGATGTATTGGCGTACCAGTTCTTCGATATAAATTTAACCCTCTTTTAGACGCCTTCAATTCATCCGCATACTTAACACTTCGATTATCTGCCCACGTAATACTTTTTGTCAGAGGATTCCCTTGCCCATCAACCGCAATGACACTATGCATTGCCGAGCTAAAAGATACAAACATTAACTCCTCTTTATGAATCCCACTTGACTTCATCAACTCACGAATTGAAATAATTACTGCTTGAAAAATTTCATCCGGATCTTGTTCAGCGATCGAAGGAGTTGGATTATGTAATGGATACCCTTTTGAAAATGTATCGACTACTTCGCCTTCCTTAGTAAAAAGAACCGCTTTTGTACTCGTTGTTCCGATATCTACACCCATCATATAGGACTGTGCCATGTTTATTCACCTCAAATTAGTTTTTGCTTCGCAAGCAGTACGGAATTTCACGATATCCGCGACTCCCTTTAAAAAATCGACAAGAACCCACGTCAAAATCTGACGTGGGATTTATCATACTTTAATTATACAAAAATACTTAGTAATAACACGATAATGAGTGAAACGATAGAAAGTAGCGTTTCCATAACTGTCCATGATTTTAAAGTTTGGGACACACTCATATTAAAGAATTCTTTCACCATCCAGAAACCTGCATCATTTACATGGGATAAAATCAATGAACCTGAACCGATGGCCAAAACAATTAACTCTGTATTGACACCATGTGTGCTTGCAATCACCGGTGCAACGATGCCGACAGCGGTTGTCATTGCGACAGATGCTGATCCCGTTGCTACACGAATTAATGCAGCGACTAACCATGCAAATAGAATCGGTGAAATATGTGTGTTCGTAGCAAGATTAGCAATAGCATCTCCTACCCCACTCGTAATTAATACATTTTTGAAGGCACCGCCTCCACCAATAACTAAAATAATTGTAGCCGTCGGTGCTAAGCACTCACCCATAAAGCTGGAAAGTTGCTTCTTATTAAATCCTCTTGCATACCCAAGCGTAAAGAAGGAAACAATCACTGAAATTAATAAAGCGACAATTGGTTTTCCAAGGAAAGCGCTCCATTCTGCAAGTACCTTGTTTTCGTGTAATACACCACTTATCGAACCAATTAACATTAAAATGACTGGTAAAAGAATCGTAAAAATAGTTACCCCAAAGCTAGGTAATTTATTTGTTTCCTTTTTCGAAAATTGCTCTGACAATTCTTTAGACATTTCTATATGACCAAGTCGTTTGGCGATAAAAGAGCCAAAAATAGGACCGGCAATAATAACAGAAGGAATACCTACAATCAATGCATATAAGATTGTTCTTGCAACATTTGCATCTAATCCTTCTACAGCAATCATTGGTGCAGGATGTGGCGGAAGCAATCCGTGTACAGTCGATAATCCCGCAACCATCGGAATCCCAATTTTCAATATGGACATTCCCGACCTTCTTGCAACCGTATACACAAGTGGAATTAATAAAACTAGTCCAACTTCAAAGAAAACCGGAATCCCAACGATAAAGGCAACAATCATCATTGCCCAATGGACTTTCTTTTCGCCAAATTTATTTAGTAACGTATTCGCAATTTGGTCAGCTCCGCCAGACTCAGCCAGCATTTTCCCAAGTATCGTCCCAAGACCTATTATAACAGCAATGGAACCTAATGTATTCCCTACCCCATTCTGTATTGCATCCGCCACATCAGGAAGTTTCATTCCGGCTAACATTCCTAGAATAACTGATGTTAATAATAACACAACGAACGGATGCCATTTTACTTTCGCAATCATAAAAATCAAAAAGATAATGGCTAATAATGTGTAAACTAATAAACTTATATCATGACCTGTCATTCTTCGATCCTCCAAATCTAGATGTTTAGTTTTATAGTGATTGTGTTCTTAATTTGAAGAAGCAATCGTTTACATTTTTCATGTAAAAAGAAACGTCCCTATTAAAACGGTTTCATTTCACTTGAAAGAAATATTTTTTCAATATAATTCTATTTTACGATAAATATTTTTTATTTCAATAGTTTTTATGAAAAATAATTCCCTAACTTATTAACAAATAGAAGAAAAAGCAGACTAGATACCCTATTTCAATGAATCTCCCAATACTTTACTAAAATTTTTTCGAAACCGTTTACATTTCTCCTTTCATTTATATTACAATAGAAGAAAAGACAGCTTAGAAAGGTGTAATTTAAATGGGAACACAAATTCAAAAATTCCCTTGTTTACCAAGGATTCGTACGATGTATCCACAATTTAGCGAAAAAGAAAAAATAATAGCCGACTATATATTAGAACATCCTGAAAAAATCATTCATTCAACAATTAATCAACTTTCCGATGATTTATTTGTAGCCGATGCTACTGTTTTTCGCTTTTGCAAGCGGATAGGGTTTAATGGCTTTCAATCTATGAAAATCGCTTTGGCTTCAGAAATTGTTGCACCGATTAAAAATATTCACGAAACGATTCAAGAGGGTGATAACGAAAAGGAAATCGCCGAAAAAGTATTCAAAGCGAATATCCGAACATTAGAGGATACCCTTCATATTTTTAATGAAAATCGTTTCACGGAGGCGACCGAACTAATAATGGGGGCAAGAAAGGTTGAGTTTTATGGTATTGGTGGCTCAGGGGTCATTGCTATGGATGCTCATCATAAATTTTTGCGTACTGGCATTCAAACTTCGGCTTATACTGATTCACATTTTCAAATTATGTCTGCCTCACAGCTAACTGATCAAGATCTGGTGATTCTTATCTCCCACTCAGGTTCTACAAAGGACATGATGGAGATCCTGGACATCGCTAAAAAGAATGGGACAAAAACAATTGGAATTACAAATTTTGCAAAATCGCCATTAAGCCAAAAAGTAGATATTCCCCTATTTACAGCTTCCCAAGAAACAGACTATCGATCCGAGGCATTGTCCTCTCGTATTGCCCAATTAAGTATAATTGATGCCCTTTATGTAAATGTAATGGCGAAGCAAGATAATTTAGGGAAGGAATCACTGCAAAAAATGAGAGAAGCAATCTCTCTTAAAAAGTTATAAAACAAATAGAAAACCAACTGTTATTAAGGAAACAGTTGGTTTTCAAACTTTTAAATTTCAACAAAGTAATCCTTTAGCCTCGATCTTAACTCTCTTTTCAAAAACTTCCCTACCGATGTTTTCGGAATTTCATCCAAAAATAATATTTCATCCGGCATCCACCATTTCGCAAATTGCGGGGCAATGAAATCTAATATTTCTTGTTTTTCTACCTTGCCTTTAAAAGCATCTTTCAATACGATACATGCAATCGGTCGTTCTTGCCACTTTGGATGTGGTACTCCGACTACCGTTGCCTCAAATACTGCTTCATGGGCCATCAATGCATTTTCTAAGTCAACTGAAGAAATCCATTCTCCCCCGCTCTTTATTAAATCCTTTGTCCGATCGACTAATTTCACATTTCCCTCTTCATCTACGGTAGCCACATCACCTGTATAGAGCCAGCCATCTTTAAAAGATTCGCTTGTTCGTTCATCCTTATAGTACTCATCTGCAATCCACGGACCCTTAATTAATAATTCACCCATTTCTTTCCCGTCCCATTTCACCTCATTATCTCCCGCGATGACTTTCATTTGTAGCCCAGGTACAAGTAGACCTTGCTTCGAGCGAATGTTTAATTTCTCTTCTTCATCTATATCTTCTTGATAGCTTTTAAGTGTCGAAATTGTTGCTAGCGGGGTTGTTTCAGTCATCCCATAGGCATGTAAAAATGGGATATTATATTTTTGTTCGAACGCTTTAATCATGGCCATTGGAGCTGCCGAACCACCACAAAGAATGCTTCGTAATGAAGAAGTGTCATAATGATTTTGTTCTAATTCATTTAATAGTCCTAACCAAATTGTCGGCACCCCAGCTGTGACTGTGACCTTCTCATTTTCAATAAGTTGAGCAAGCAGCTTTGGCGTAAACATCGGACCTGGTAAGACTTGCTTAGATCCGAACCATGTTGCAGCAAAAGGCATTCCCCAAGCATTAACATGGAACATAGGAACAACTGGCATACATATATCCTTTTCAGACATTGCAGTAGTATCAGCTAACCCTAATGCATAGCTGTGTAATACAATTCCTCGATGTGAATATACAACCCCTTTCGGATTCCCAGTCGTTGCTGATGTATAACACATTCCTGCAGGGTCATTTTCATTAATATCCTGTAGGAAAGAATGCTCCGGATCACCAGCTTCAAGCAATCTTTCATAAGAATATACAGGCTCTAATGTAGTAGTTGGTAATTTATCCTGATCTGTCATGATAATATATGCCTTCACAGTAGTAAGAGAATCTTTTACCATTTCAACGAGAGGAAGAATATCCTCATCTACGAATAATACTTCGTCTTCCGCATGATTAATAATATAGGAAATATGTTCAGGCGAAAGTCGAAGATTAATCGTGTGTAAAACAGCTCCAATTCCAGGCGCGGCAAAATAAATTTCCAAATGGCGATGATGATTCCAAGCTAAAGTTCCAACCCGATCGCCTTTTTTCACTCCGAGTGTTTCTAAAGCACTTGCAAGTCTGCGAGTTCTCCTACCAATTTCTTTGTACGTAAAGCGATGGATCCCCGACAAAGTTCTTGAAACGACTTCCTTCTTTGGAAAAAATGTTTCAGCCCTCTCTAACAATGAACCTACTGTTAATGGCACCTGCATCATGTCACATTTCCCCTTTATCTATTTGATTTAATTAGATTACAAGTACATTTGTGTTTCTCATATGTTCTGTGATTCTTCCTTTAACTGTTCTCTCAATAAAAATTTTTGAATTTTTCCACTAGCATTTCTAGGCAGGACATCGCAGAATATATATTTTCTTGGCCGCTTATAATTCGCAAGATGGTCACTATTTATGCACCATTCATCCAAGGCAGTTTCAGTTACATCCGGGTCTTTCTTTACAACAAATGCAATCACTATTTCTCCCCAATGCTCATTAGGACTTCCAATAACCGCTACATCTAACACGCCGGAATGCTCATAAAGAACATCCTCCACCTCACGAGGATAAATATTTTCTCCACCGGAAATAATCATGTCATCCACTCGATCCTTCACCCACAAATAGCCGTCTTCATCTAAATAGCCAATATCACCAGAATGGTACCATCCCTTATATAAGGCATATTCCGTCGCTTCATCACGTTCAAAATAGCCGCCCATCATACATGGGCCTTGAACAATGATTTCGCCTGTTTCCCCTATTGGGACAACATCATCCGGATCTGATGGTCCATTTTCATTCGGCCTTACAATACGGATATCATGATTTAAACACGCTTGCCCCGCAGAACCCGCCTTTGATAATTGATCATTCTCTAAAAGGAAAGAAATCGCTGGTCCCATTTCGGTCATTCCATATGCTTGAACAAGCGAAATCCCTAACTGTTTATGACAAGCATGAACAAGTGTTGGTGCCATTGGAGCTGCACCGTAAAGTCCTAGTACCAAACTGTCCAGTTTGTACTTTTCCAAATCCTCTTGTAAAAGCATGTTCCACATCGTCGGTGCTGCAAAAAGCTTAGTGATTTTTTCTTGTTCAATTAGCCGAAGAACTTTAGATGCATTGAATTGGTGGAGAATCGTATTTCTAGCTCCCACATGAATTCGTGGAATGAGTGCACAGTGTAGTTCTGCACAATGGAACATCGGTGCAGTGACAAGCCCATGATCATTTGCATGTAACTTAGTCGCACTTATAATAATAAGACTTTGTTCAACGATTTCTCGATGACGATGGATGACACCCTTTGGTCGGCCTGTTGTTCCGCTCGTGTACATAATGGCGTAAATGTCTGATTCTTCTATTTGGTAGTCTTCTAAAGTTGTAGGTTCAGTTTGAATTTTCTCTTGATAGTTGGCTGCATAGGATGGTGTTTGATCATCAATAAACCAAAACGAAATGTGAGGATAACGGCTTTCAATAGAGGTAATGGTTGATGCTAAAGCCTGTTCGAAAAGGACCACTTTCGGTTTTGCGTCGTCTAAAATATAAGCTACTTCTTCGGACATCAGCCTGAAATTTATCGGATTAATCACTGCGCCAATTTTGGCACAGGCAAAAACGGCTGTTGCTATTTCTTCATTGTTAAAAAGATAGGTTGATACTCGATCTCCTTTTTGAATCCCCTCGTGGATGAGGGCGTTCGCTAGTTGATTCACGCGTTCACTCCATTCTTTATACGTAAATCTTCTGTTTCTTCTTACATCAAACAATGCTTCTTTGTTTGGGTATTTTTTTACTGTTAGATCGAAAAGCTTTCCTATTGTTGTCGACATAAACGAACCTCCCTGTTTCTTTTATTTATTATCTTCAATAACGGCTGATTTCCGCTCCAGGCACTCGCTTTCCGCGGGCGGTTCGGGAGCCTCCTCGTCGCTTCGCGTCTGCGGGGTCTCCCGTATACCGTTTATCCCGCAGGAGTCTCGTGCCTTCCGCTCCAATCAACATAGTTGCAATTTCAACAAGGTGATTCAGCATTTCTTTATTAATAAATATTCAGCTTACTCCAATCTTTCGATGATTGTTGCGTTGGCCATTCCGAATCCTTCACACATTGTTTGCAAGCCGTAGCGGCCTCCTGTTCGTTCAAGCTCATGCATCATTGTTACCATTAATCTTGCTCCGCTTGCACCAAGTGGATGTCCTAGCGCGATGGCTCCTCCATTTGGATTTAACTTTTTCGGATTTGCTCCTGTTTCTTTTAACCAGGCTAACGGAACAGAGGCGAATGCTTCATTTACTTCGAACACGTCGATATCATCGATCGAGAGTCCCGCCTTTTTTAAAACCTTTTCTGTTGCAGGAATAGGACCTGTTAACATAAGTGTCGGATCGGAACCGACAACGACCCGTGTATGAACTTTAAATCGTGGCTTTAATCCAAGCTCTTCTGCCTTTGAACGTGACATTAAAAGTAACGCCGCAGCTCCATCACTAATTTGGCTTGCATTTCCAGCATGAATGATACCGTCTTCTTTGAATGCAGGCTTTAAATTCATTAATGCCTCAACAGAAGTTTCCTTTCTTGGTCCTGAGTCATGGATAACGACTGAATCCGTGCCATTTTCTATCGGTATGATTTCTCTTTGAAAATATCCTTCGGCCTGGGCCTTTAATGCCTTCTGGTGACTTTCATAGGAGAATTCATCCAACTCTTCTCTTGTAAAACCATATTTTTCTGCAATACGTTCTGCAGATAGTCCTTGGTGGATCATTTCATATTTGTTTGTTAGCTTATCGCTAAATGGTGATCCTTGATAGTTAGAGGCAATCGGAACCCTTGACATGCTTTCAACTCCACCGGCGACCACGATATCCATGTCACCTGAAAGAATTGCTTGTGCTGCAAAGTGAACTGCCTGCTGACTTGAACCGCATTGACGATCAATAGTCGTACCTGGAACCTCTATTGGGTAACCGGCAATTAAGGCTGCAACCCTTGCAATATCACCTGCTTGTTCACCAGATTGAGTTACACAACCAAGAATGACATCGTCAATCATGGATGGATCCAGTTTCGTTCGTTTAATAAGTGATTTCAATGTTTCAGCCGCTAAGTCATCTGGACGAATATCCTTTAAATCTCCCTTTTTCCTTCCAATTGGTGTACGAACCCCTTCAACAATCACGACTTCTCGCATGAATAACTTCCTTTCTCTTAAATCAAGACTATTTTTTTATATGAAAATGTTATGAAATCACCTTATTTATTTTGAAAGATAGCTATAATCCAAGATTCTTTGCAATAATTGTTTTCATAATTTCATTGGTACCTGCATAGATGCTTGCTACTGGAATATCCCGATATCGCCTTGCAATCTCATATTCCTCCATATAGCCATATCCCCCGTGGAGCTGCATACATTGAGTAGCAACATTTCTTGCCATTTCGGTCAACTTCCATTTTGCCATTGACACTTTCGTGACAATATCTTTTCCTCCCATGTGATCAGCAATTAGTTGGTCTAAAAAAGCCCTGCCCATTTCAATATCTGTTGCCATTTCAACCAGTTTAAATTGGGTATTTTGAAATCTACTTATTGCTTTTCCAAACGCTTTCCGTGATTTCACATAATCCATTGTTATTTCTAGCATTCTCTCAGCTGACACCTGTGCAGCAATTGCAACAATTAAGCGTTCCTGCTGAAGTTTTTCCATAAGATACGTAAATCCCTTGCCTTCTTCTCCAAGTAAATTCTCTTTCGGTACACGACAATCCTCAAATATCAACTCAGCGGTATCTTGCGCATGCAAGCCAACTTTATTTAACTTTCTGCCCCTTGAAAATCCTGGTGTATTTCTTTCTACAGCAAGAAGACTCATCCCTTTATGGGGAGGGACTGCCTGTGGATTTGTTTTGCAAGCAACGATTACTAGATCTGCATGAACCCCGTTTGTAATAAATGTTTTTTGTCCATTTAATAGATAATGGTCTCCATCTAAAATGGCAGTCGTTTGCATATTAGCCAAATCTGATCCACAACCAGGCTCTGTCATCGCAATGGCTGTAATTGTTTCCCCTGCCACACATGAAGGAAGCCATTTTCTCTTCTGTTCCTCCGTACCATAGGAGGTCAAATAAGGAATCACAATATCATTATGTAAACCGATACCAACCAGGCTTGAGCCCACTCTTTCTAACTCCTCGTTAATAATAACCGAAAAGCCCCAATCTCCTCCATATCCACCATATGACTCATCGACATCCGGACAAAGAAACCCTTGCTCCCCCATTTTTTGCCAAAAGGAGCGAGGAACAATCCGATTTTCTTCCCACTCATCATAGTAAGGTACACACTCTTTCTGAAGAAATCGCCTTAAAGAACTACGGAATATTTCATGTTCATCTTTCAAATATAGATGGTTCATTTGAAAATTCCCCTTTTCTATGCCAATCGTACTATCTTCTATTGTAACCGATTGGACGTATAACTGTTAGAATATTTTGACTTAAAATCAGAAAAATTTTTACTAGTTTTAATTTTAGTCATTCTAGTAAAAGTTGTATGATAGTAGCAAACTAATTATGTCTAGGAGTGATCATTTTGTTTCCCGTTAAATTAATAGATGAACTATTACAAGAAAGCGCTAATAAAGATGAGGCCATTAAAATGGAAAGTTATATGAAAAATAACTTCAAATTTTTCGGAGCAAGAGCACCGGTTGTAAAGGAAATTTTCAAAAAGTTGATTACCGTTTACACAATTCATCCACATGAATTAAAGGAACTTGTTACTCATTTGTGGAAAAAAGATGAAAGAGAGTATCAAATGATTGCGATTCTTTTTTTAAATCGTTATCAAAAGTGGTTAAAGGAGGAGGATATAGAATTAATCGAATACTGCATTACAAATAAATCTTGGTGGGATTCTGTTGATTCAATTGCTCCCAATGCACTCGGATATTATTTAAAAGCATATCCTCAACATAAACCTGAAATCATCGAGAAATGGTTATCCTCCAATAATCTTTGGCTTCAAAGAAGTATCTTATTATATCAATTAAAATATAAGAAAGACACAGACGTTTCCATTTTGTTCGATAGTATCCTACGTTTAAAAGATTCCAAAGAATTTTTTATCCAGAAGGCAATTGGATGGGCATTACGGGAGTATTCAAAAACAGATTCACAAAAAGTTATAGACTTCGTAGATTCAACCAATCTCGCAAATCTTAGTAAAAAAGAATCGTTAAAATGGATGAAATCTAAAAAGATAATCCGGTAAATGATCTTAAATGAGGTGGATTAGATGAAAGCAAAAAAGGGAGTTTCTTTTCTTCGAATCTTTTGGGTAATTTTTTTAATTTTTATTGCTCTTTTCCTTGTCTATCTTTATCAGCTGCATACTGAAGGTTTATTAACAAAGAAAATTCTCTTCACTGTAGATCAGCTTGCTAAAATGATCAAGAAAAATCCCATTCTATTTGTGGGATTAATAAGCTATATTATTATATTTTATCTCGGCTATTTGGTAGGAAAGAAACGAAGATGAAAGAAGAAAATCTCCTTTAATATGACAATATTCACCACTTCCTTCATTTAATCAAACGTTTGATTAAAAATGCTGTGCCTATTGATATATAAAGTTTATAGCATTCTTCTATATGAGATTATTGTCAAATTTTCTCTATCAGGATGCTCTCCAATTTACGAAAACAACAATAATATTACAATTACTTATAACCTGCGTTTTTCAGTTGATTATTCCCCTTTTTATTACTATGATAAGGATATTGTCAAAAAATTTTTCTCATTGTATATTACTTTAAAACAAATATAGGCATATGCTAAAATGAAGGCCACTTTTTCATCAAAGATCATTATCTCTGCAAAAGGAATGATATGAATGACTGATTATACTCAAATTTACAATAAATTATCGACTATTATAGATAAAAACAATATTAAAACGAATGAGTTATTAAAAAACCATACGTATACAAAACTTGGCGGGAAAGCGGATATTTTTCTTACCCCTTCCACTTATGAAGAAGTGCAGACCGTCGTTAAATTTGCAAAGCGGGAGAATGTCCCTTTCACCTTACTAGGAAATGGTTCCAACTTGATTGTTAAGGATGGCGGAATTCGCGGCATTGTTATTCTTCTTGAAAATTTCAATCGTATTTCTGTTGAGGAGAATTTCTTAACAGCGCAAAGCGGTGCCGCCATCATCGATGCATCTCAGTATGCATTAAAGGAAAAATTAACTGGTTTAGAATTTGCTTGTGGAATCCCTGGTACTGTAGGCGGGGCTTTATTTATGAATGCCGGTGCCTATGGCGGTGAAATCAAAGACGTATTGGATCATGCGATTGTTATCGATCGTAACGGAGAAGTCGTAAAAAGAACGGCAGAGGATCTTGAACTTAGCTATCGTACAAGTAATATCCCTGAAAAAGGGGATATTGTTCTTGAAGCTATTTTCAAGCTAAGACCTGGAAAGTATGAAGAAATTAAAGCGGTTATGGATGATCTCACATTTAAAAGGGAATCAAAACAACCACTTGAGTATCCTTCATGTGGCAGTGTCTTTAAAAGACCCCCGGGTTACTTTGCCGGGAAACTCATTCAAGATAGCGGGCTTCAAGGAAAACAAATTGGCGGTGCGCAAGTATCAACAAAACATGCCGGTTTTATTGTCAACAAAGACAATGCAACTGCAGAAGAATATATTTCATTAATCAAATATGTTCAAAAGACTGTGAAGGAAAAATTCAATGTAGAATTGGAACGAGAAGTTAAGATTATTGGTGAGGATTTATAATTGTTATTAACTGCAAAAAACACACGANNTCGTGTGTTTTTTGCAGTTAAATATTATCATATATCCGATGAGAGTATTAAGGTGGGCGAATAAAGTAGTTCTTCCATTTTTGAGTGATGCGTAAAAAGGTTATGTCATTGTCCTTTCGTGCACTAATGCAATGAGTTCTTGACTTTTCCTTCTCGAATCTTGTGGATTCGTGCACGTAAGCAATGTGTTCACGGTCTTTCCTTCCCGAATCTCGCGGATTCGTGCACGTAAGCGATGTATTCCTGGTCTTTCCTTCCCGAATCCGAGTTCTCCTACGATAATTTGATTCACTTAACACTACGTCAGTGTATAAAAAACCCCTAGCGAATACTGTATTCGCTAGGGGTTGCTTATTATTTTATTCAACTACGCGTCGTACAACACCTTTGAATGCTTTTTTCCAGTATGAGTTGCTCAATGAATCAATTGATACGCCGTGTGAACTGTTGTCATTTAAGAATTGACCATTTCCTAGATAAATTCCTACATGACCATTTGTTTTATACGTATCAAAGAAGATTAAGTCTCCTCTTTTCATTTCTGAAGAACTTACTGCCCTTCCTTGTCCAACTAGTGTATCCGTATTTGTTCCAGAAACTGGTCCTAGATTAACTCCACCTTCAGCATATGCCCAGCGAACGAATGAAGAGCAATCAAATGAACGTCTTGCTATATCGCTGCTGCTACGACCGCCGCCCCAATTGTAAGGAGAACGACCAACAATAGATGACCCTGCACTTATCGCAGCTTCAATGCCTCCGGAGCCTAATTTTACAGTTGATGATGGCGCCGTGTAAGTGGACGTATGATTAGTTGATGAACTGCTGCTTTTTGTTCCTGAAGTAGTTTCAGAAGTAGAAGCGGCTGCTGCTTTTTCCTGTGCCGCCTTTTCTGCTGCAGCCTTTTCAGCAGCTGCCTGGTCTTCAAGATTGCCTAATTCACTTGATGCATTTTTTTGTTCTTCTTTTATTTTTGCAAGAATACTATTTTTATCATCAATTTGATATTGTAATTCCTCTTTCAGATCTTTAAGATCATCTAAATCCTTCTGAACTTTCTCTAGCTTACTTGCAAGCTCTTTCTTGGACTGTTCAAGTGATTCTTTATCTTTTTTCTGTTCATCTAAAATCTTCTGATCAGCATTTACGATGGTAGAAACCGCCATAGCGCGGTCAACGAAATCACCGAAACTTTCGGATTCTAGTAAAACATCTAAATAACTTACGACACTCCCGCTCTCTTGAATCGCACGGGCACGTTTTTGTAATAATTTATTACGTTCATCAATTCTTTTCTTTGTATCTGCAATTTTTACTTTTAATTGTTCAGATTCTTTTTTTGTATCTGCTACTTCTGCCTTTGTCTTGTTCATTTCCGCATTAGTCTGTGCAACTTTTGCATCGATTTGTTTCATATCCGCAAGCATATTGATTTCATTTTGTTTTAAATCGGAAATTTCTTGCTTTTTCGCACGAATTTGTTGATTTACATTTTCGGATGCAAAAACGTTTTGGGTAGAGAATAATGCGCTCGTCCCAATTACAGACGCTAAACCAAGTGTAAGTAATCTCTTTCTCATTTTCTTTTCCCCCGTGATCTTTATAAATATACGAACATAATCTATTAAAATTTAAATTTATTCTATTAATTATGTATAAATAGAAAAATACGTGTCTATTGTCACAGGTGCTATTATAACATCATTATTCGACAAAAGGAGCCACAATCATATTACATTTATATTTCAATTGCGTTACTCTTTGTTAAGTTATTGAAAAAGATTCCGATTTGTTATACTTAAATAACTATATTATTAAAAAGAGGTGGTCTAATGACTATCATATATTTCGTACGTCATGGAGAATCAGAATGGAATGCTAGTGGAAATCGTTATTGCGGACGAACTGACATTAAGCTTTCAAATATTGGAAAACAACAAGCTCAGATGGCAGCTACATTATTGCAAGATGTACAATTTACAGGTGCTTACTCCTCGCCATTATGCAGGGCACGTGAAACGGGAGAATACATTTTATTAAACCACGAGGAATTCGTTCCTATACAAAATGATGAAAGACTCATTGAAGCAAATTTTGGTGAATGGGAAGGCAAAAGGCTAGAAGTATTTATCGCTGAAGATCCAAAGTATTGGGATCAATGGCTAAAGGATCCCGGTTCTACCAAAGCAGGGAAAACAGGTGAAAATGCTTTCGAAATTTTTCAGAGGGTGAATGAATTTGTAAACGATGTTGTTAATCAGCATCCTGAAGGAACGATTCTAGTGACAGCCCACAGCTGGGTCATTAGATTTTTTGTTGCGGGCACACTTGAGATCCCTTTCCGAAATTATCGAATGATTGCTCAGGACAACGTTGGAGTAACGATTTTTAAACGAACAAAAGATGATGAAGGCCGCTTTTTAGCGATTAATTTGAATACACATATAAAGAAGTCCTGACTTTAGAATCAGGACTTTTTTTCTTATGCAAAACAAGTTAGAAATCGTTTTCCCATTAATTACAGCTAACAATCTTGCTTTTAAGCAATTATAATCAAAGGTGAGGAGGGGATAGTTTGTACATTTGGATAATCGCAATAATTGCCATTACTTTTCTAATGATTATTTTTAATAAAGGAAATAAAAACACGCAAAATGTCGTGATAAATCATATAGGGGTCAATCACCCTACGATAGATGGGCAAACGATTAAAGTACTTCAAATCTCTGATCTACATTTAGAAAATCTCTCCATTTCGCCAGAAAAGCTTTATGCACGTTTAAATGATCAATCATTGGATTTAATTGCTTTAACTGGTGATTTTTTAGATAGAAAGCGCAGTATTCCAAAACTGATTCCTTATTTAAACGTGTTCAACCAACTTAATCCTAAATACGGAACATATGCCGTATTTGGAAATCATGATTATGTATTGCGGGATTCAAATTTTCTTACATTAAAAAAAGTGCTTGAAGATCAAGGGTGTAAAACGATGCAAAATGAGAATGACGTTCTAACGATAAACGGGAATCGTTTAAACATTATCGGGATTGACGATTTTAGTACTAAGCGGAGTGAAATTGATAAATCCTATCACGGACTCATGCACGGATATAATCTCGTTTTAACACATGATCCAAATATTGTGCTTAAAATGAAGAATTTTCACTTTGATTATTTATTATCTGGCCATTTTCACGGAGGACAAATATATTGGCCAAAGCCATACCATCTTCTGAAAATGGGAAAACTCGTACGAATGAATATGATTAAAGGCTTGCAAACCCACGATGGAAAGCCATTTTATATTAGCGAAGGATTAGGACAAACAGGTCTTAATATTCGTATTGGAAGCCGTCCTGAAATCACAATCCATCATTTAACGCTTCCAATTATCGAGAAGGCTGCCAGTGCCATGTAGCTTCCACTATCTTAAGAACACCTAATCATTTAGGTGTTTTTTGCATTTTATTGTAAAAATTCTGATATTATTGATATAAGAATAATCTTCGGAGGAACTCATGAAGAATAATGACGAAAAATTTTCAGATTTAAATTTCCCCTCAAAACTGGTTACTATACTATCTATCGGATTTTTAATTATTTTTGCATTAGTAGTTGTCATAGCTCTTTACTTTTTTGGGATAATAGGATTTTTCCGCTTACTTAATGTCCAATATGATTCAAATCAAGCACTTATTTCCTTTATCTTAAAATTCTTTTTCATTTGCCTAATAGCCGAGGTTTTTGCAAAGTTAATTATTCGTTTTATTATCAGTTATGTAAACAGTAATATAGTGAATTTCATTGTTTTAATGTTTTTCGATATATTAATTAGTTGGATTGTCCTCCATTATGTTGATGAATCGATGAGTAGTATTACTATTCCTACCTGGGTCGAGCTTATACTAGCTTTGTTTCTTGCTTGTGCTGAGTATAACTTTGACAAGAAAAAGGAATAAGATTTTTTCAACAATAAATCTTATTCCTCACCAATAGCCAACACTTATCTTTTTAATCAAACGTTTGATTAAAAATCTTTAAACCATTGACATATAAGTATTTCATTCGTTTTTTCTATGCGAAATTTGCCAGATTCATTTTTTTCTTTTCGCAACTTCTTCATATAGATCCATTAATGATATAACTCCTAGTTTTTGAACCTTTTCAATGTATTTACACCATAATTGAGCAGTAAGTATTGCATCCCCTAATGCATGATGACGGTTTTCCACCGGAATTCCTGCATAGTTGCACCACTCTTCCAATTTCACAATACGAATTGTCGGCTCAGCTATCTGAAGCAGAAAAGACGTATCAATCAATCTATGATTAAACGACGAACGATAAAGCTTCCAATTCACATGCTGGAGAAAGTTTTTCTCATGATATGAATGATGAGCAATGAGAGGATCATCTTTTACAAATTGATAAAACTGATAGATCACCTCCGATAAGGAAGGTGCAGTGGTCAAATCACTTTTCCTAATACCTGTTAATTGTTCGATTTCAGGAGGGATATCTTGATTCGTATAAATCAATGAGTAAAACTGCGTATCCTCAAAGATTTTTCCTTCTCTCACTTTGAGTGCGCCTAATGAAATTATTTGATCCCCTTGCTCTGGATAAAAACCAGTAGTCTCTATATCAAAAACAGTAAATTGTAATTGTTGTAACGGTAGAAACAACTTTTCGTCATTATTTATTTCCCTTTGGAGCTGGCGAACATATGCTAACTGCTGAGCATTTTGTCTGCCCTGCATCACTTCAATGATATTTAACCCTTTTTCCTTTATATAACGAATCATTGAATCAAAACCCATAATTCACCTATAGGCCTTTCGCTATCGTTTCAATGAACCGATGCAGTCTTTTACCGTGATGAAGAATTTCTTTTATCTCTTTTCTTTTCTCACGCTCGATATTTTTTACATTTATATAATTCATACTTTGACAAGAAGTTCGTTCATTAATAAGTGATAATCGATAGGCTAATAATTTTTTAAAATAGCGTTGGTAAATAGGGATATCCTTCTCATACCTCATCATTTTAGACAAAGCATTCATTCGTAATATGGTAGATGTTTCATACACCCCTTCTTTTATCGCTAAATAGCGAATGGCATTCACATAAGGAAGGTATGCCATAGATTTTAAATCGATTTCTCCTTGATGGATCCCTTTTGTTTCAACAAAAATTTGTCCAAATAGACCTACCGAATTTCTTACATGTCGTATATTTTCAAAAAAGCGTTCTAAAACATTTGGATTGCTAACTATTTTGTTAAGAAATTGCCTCTTTAAATCTTCAATAAATTCATCATTCCCCACAAGATTCCTTGAATCAAAGAATATCGTAGCATTTCGAATCGATTCCCAACTTCCCTGCTCTATCCATCCGTTGATTTGCTCTTCCCACTCCTTATGTGACCTACACCAAAGAATATTTGAGCTCATCACTTTTCCCTCACAATAAGAATAGCCTAATCGATATAATTCATCTGTCAGCTCCTTCCCTAGGTGACGAAAATAAAGCATATTTTTCTCATCATCATCCTCGAAAACGAGCCCATGGTCTTGATCACTAAAGATTCCCTGTTCTGACCTTCCGGCACTCCCCATGACAAACCAAGAAAACGAGCATGGAGGAGGACCTATTTGATTAATAGATAGTTGAAATGCTTTTTTCATCACTTGATCATGGAACAGATTTAGGGATCTATTATCAGAAAAATACTTGAATAAATAATTATTTTTCAAGCTTACTAATGATTGATGCTCATTCATGAGGAATTTCTATACCCTCCCTCCAACGGTACAACGACTATTTTTTGATCATTCAAACCTTCCCCATTTGCTTCAACTAATTTTTTCTTTTGCAATTAGCTCCGGATACCCATAAGTACCATGTTCACTTAAATCAAGACCAATAATTTCTTCCTCTTCTGTTACTCGAAGGCCGTTCATGAGCTTCTTCATCACATATAAAATAACAAAGGACACAATAAACGCATACAAACCTGATACCACAACTCCCGTCAACTGTACTCCAAGTTGGTGAAAGCCACCTCCATAAAACAGACCTGGTGAGCCTACCGTTGCAAGTTCTTTTGTTGCAAAAAATCCCGTTGATAACGTGCCCCAAACACCTGCTGTTCCATGTACAGATAAAGCATAAATTGGATCATCAATTTTCCTATTGTCAAAAAACCTCATGCTATAGAAGACCAAAATCCCAGCGATAAAACCAATGATTACCGCTGCCCAAGCAGATACAAATGCACACGATGCGGTAATTGCAACAAGTCCTGCTAAAGCTCCATTTAAAATCATTCCTATATCTGATTTACCTAGTACTAACCATGAGATAAGAAGAGCAGCAAACGCACCTGCGCCTGCAGCAAGATTCGTATTAAGGGCAACAAAACCGAAGAATCCATCAGCAACTGACAATGTACTACCGGCATTAAAGCCAAACCAACCTACCCATAAAATGAGGACTCCTAATGCTGTAAAGACTTGATTATGTCCATATATTGCGTTCACTGAACCATCTTTATTGTATTTACCTATTCGAGGCTTTAATAATATAGTTGCTGCTAACGCCGCCATCGCACCCGTCAAATGAACAACAGTTGAACCCGCGAAATCTTGTTTGCCGTGTTCGGCTAACCAACCGCCTCCCCAAATCCAATGTGCAACGACAGGATACACAATAACCGAAAATAATATTGAAAAAATAACATATGTGGAAAATTTAGCACGTTCAGCAAACCCGCCAAAAGCGATCGTTAAAGCGATTGTGGCAAATGCTAATTGAAAGAGAAAGAAGACCGATGAAGATAAATCTGTACCATCAATTTGGTAGCCAGAGTAGAAGAAATGAGAAAGTCCAACAAAGAAGTTTGCATGTTCGCCAAATATAAATGCATAACCTACAGCCCAAAACACAAGAGATCCAATCCCAAATGTTACGATTGTTTTTCCAGCAATATGTCCTGCATTTTTCATCCGTGTAGATCCACTTTCCAATAAAATAAATCCACCTTGCATAAGAATAACCAAAATCGCTCCCAGCATAACCCAAACAGTATTCATTACCATTTCCATACTTTCCCCTCCTATAATTGTCATATATAAATACATTTCATGTTATAAAATGTTACACGATATGTATTTGTTAATTATTTTAGAGGAAATTTCATCAAAGTCAAGATTTTTTTTTGACTTTTTCAAATTTAATGTCAGAAAATATGACATTATTTAAACATAAAAAAAGGGCCTAAGCCCCTAAATATTTTTCAAATAGTTTTTCCTTCGACATAACTAAGTAAGTTGGTCTTTGATTTTTGATTTTCTTCATCGATAATGTGGAATGGGAGATCAGAAAAATTGGTGTTTGCGTGAGTCGTTTAAAATGTATATAATATCTGTTTTCCGGATACATAAGCTCAAATCCCAGCTTCTTCACACCCTTGTTTAACATCGTTATTCCGATAATCCCCTTAATCTCCTCTTTCCTTTGATGGGATTCAATAAATTTTGCTAATAAAGGCATGGATTGTTCGACCATTTTATAAATCATTCTAGTACGCTGGACGGGATGGCTAATCGACATCACTTCTTTTAACACACGGACATTGTGTAAATGAATTTTCAACAAACAGTCATTTTTTTTAATTTCTGTTCCATCCGCTAATAAAAATGTTTTTCCTTTATATTTTGTTAGCTTTACCCGGAAAATTGCCTTTTTGTTTTGAATAAATCCAATATATTTTAACCTTCTAATCAAATGATAAAAGGGATCAATAAACATCCATAACGAAATAATCGAGAATCTTATAAACAAAACAATCTTATCCCCTTTCAGGTTTTCTCCCTTTCACTTTTAGGATAAACACTTTATTCAATTTTAACTCCATTTTTCACTATGGAAAATAACAGTATGAATATAATAAATGCGCCAAGACAACAATGTAAAAAAATGACCCCACTATACTTAAAGTAAGTGAGGATCTTTTTATTCATTGCTACGATAAGAAATAAGTTTATATTTTTCAACAAATCCAGCACTTGTATAAAGATTTATGGCTCTTGAATTTTTTTCACTTACACATAACTGTATTTCACTTATGCGAAATTTAGTAAATAATTGATATAATGCCGCCTTTATTAGTGTTCTTCCAATTCCTTTTTTCCTATGATTAGGTGAGACTCCGATAAATTCTATGCACCCTTCACCGAAAATAGGGTTTGCCTCAAAATACACATAACCTTGAATCAATCCTTTTTCTACAGCTACAATAACTTTTCTTACATTATTTAACCTTTTTACAATCCCTTTTCCATCATAATAAGAATGAGGAAATAATTCGTCATGTAATGTAATAAATTGGTTGTATTCCTCAGGAGGTAGGTCTAGCAGATGAATATCATTTATCGGTTTTTCCTGAGACTGATTGGCACTCAACAATAAATGAATGTTTCCTTTGATAAAATTGTGCTGTTGCATAAAAGTTCCGGCGTGATGGTTCTCGGTATTGTAAAAGCCATTAAAGCGATTGATTTGGATTGGCAATTCCTCCATTAGGTGCATCCATAACTCATTTGCTATCGAATTCCAATCGTTCCCCTTTATAAATGGACCCCAAATTTCGGCTTCCATGAACTCTTTATCAATATCTAAACCTAACAAACCTACTAATTCTTTATTATCATATGCAGCAATCAATGATTGCCGTATAGGCAAATCAGAAAAATGGTGTTGCAGTGTATATAAAATTTCTTCTGGATTGCTTCCACAATAACCAACATGTTGACATGGATCACCGTTACAATCTGCTATAAAAGACGCGGCTTCTGGCAAATCAACAATCGATTGAATCGTAATATTAGAATTCATATTGTCCTAGCAGTCCTTCTAATTTCAATGCAAGCCCGACACTTCCTTGAACCTTAATTTTCCCCATCATAAAGGCGGCAGTACTGTTCATTTTTCCTTGCAAAAATTTCTTAAAATCCGATACTTTCATTTGTAATGTACACGAAGGCTCTTCAAAATCTTCCCTTAATACGCGTACTGTTTCGTTAGAGAAAGCTAACTGAAATACACCGCCATCTTCCCCAGATAAATCAAATTGGTATACCACATTTAGATCCTTATAAGGTTGCGGATTATCCTTCATTAATTTCTCAATATCCATCCATATTTCTTCAACAGTCATATTCATTAAGTCCGTCATGATTCGTTCCCCCTATGATTTCGTGTATAATTTTCTTTTATTGTCTATGAGATGTAATGCCGTATCATTATCTTGTTCGCTATTCACTTTGATTTTTCCTCCAAACTGGTTGATATGGACTTTTTTATCGTTAACACACACGTAAGAAGGATCGCTATAATAATAAAAGAAAGACCACCAATAAGTCCTAAAGTACGTGGATAAATAAATTCTAATGCCACTCCCGCCAAAAACATTGAAATACCTAACAATGTATTAGAAATCGTTGCAATGATTCCAAATATCGTTCCTTGAAGTTTATCTGGGACTTCTCGCATAAGGACTGTATCAAAGCATGTATTTCCAATTCCCGACATAAAGGCAGTGCAACAAAAGAACAACAAAGCAAGCATGAAATAACTGGATTGACTTAACATGGCAAGTGATACCCCTTCTAACATTAAGCAAAGAAATCCAATTAACAGTAATTTGCTTTTTAAACGATTGGCGATCACAAAACTGAATACTAAACCTATCCCTAGCGCTCCATAAAATAAGCCAACCCCCATATCGCCAAGCTTAAAGATATTCACTGCATAAACGCTTATTAAAACATTATCAATCCCATTAATTAATGGGATTAAGCATTCCCCTAGCAAAATAATTTGAAGTGGAACGGATGCCAAAAGTACTTTTTTAAGCATGGATAAGTTTGCTGATTCTCCTTGAGACCGTTTTCCTCCCAATGCCTCAGGAAAAACTATTGACGAAATTAACCATGCCGCAATTAAAAAAGATGCCCCATTAAACATGAAACTTATATTCGGGCCAAATAAATAAGAAACCACCCCGCCCGAAAATGCACCACCGATTAATACGATACCAATCATTACCTGTTCCAACCCATTTACTTTAACAAGATGTTCTTTTTTAATAAGCCGTGGAATCGTCGCCTTACGAGTCGGAGCATAAATGGCCTCCCCTGCTGCTAATACAAATGAACCGATGTAAATAATCCAAATATCGTCCTTACTATTTACGAGCAGGAAGGATAAGGCAAAAATAACCCTAACAAGATCGGTGATAATTAATATTCTTTTTCTTGAAAATCGATCAGCAAGCCTTCCCCCTAACGGACCGAACGCTAAAAATGGCAATAATCTTAGTGCCATCGTCACTCCTACTGCAAAACCAGATCCTGTTAATTGAAGGAGCATTGTAAGCATTGCCACTTGACTAAATCGGTCACCAACCCCATTTACAATCCCAGCAACAAACAACTTTCGATACTGAGGTTCTGCTTTAAAAAGTGAAAAATTCATTCCATTAACCTACTTTATAATCTATCTAATTAAATATGCATCTAATTAGTTTTGCAAAAAAATATGGAACTACCTCCATATTTTTTATCTCAGCCACCATAAATCTTTTGGGTTCATTTCATATTGATTGTTCTCACGATACATGAACTGACACATAATTAATTCTCTTCTTAATGTGGCATAGTCTTCGTGGTATTTTTTTAGAAATTCATTTATCTCTTTTTCAGGATATATTTTTCCAAACTCTAACTCTTTTACGATATGCGCAAGAATGACAAGCTTTTTCTTACGTTGTGCCGGGATGTTCTTTAGTTTCCCATCTTTTGTGAAAAAATTATTGATGATACTTGCTCTTTCTTCTTCTGTTACGGACATTTCCATGTTTGCTCCCCCTTTACCTACTGATAAAATCGCCATTGCACTTCCTTGTAGTATTTTTTCATTCAGTGAAAAGTAGATCGTATTTTTATCTCTTCTCTCTCTTATGAGTCCTACTTCCCGGAGCTTTGCCATATGGTGTGTAATTGTAGGCGGCTTCAGCCCTAACTTACCAGCGATTGCTTGACCGTGTAGTGGACCTTGCTGTAACAAAGCGATAATTCTCACTCGTGTTAAGTCTCCCAACGCTTTATGGAATTCAACAATTTTATTCATTTGCATAAGAATCAACCTCGATTCGATGTATATCTAATTAGATATTAATTGAATTGCCCTTAAATTGCAATATTTTTTTACTAGCTGTTTTCATAAAGTATGTTGTTCGTGGGGATAAATACTGACCGTTCCTTTCCGCTGCAGGAGCTTGCTTTCCGCGGGGAGGAAGTCAAGCCTGTCTAGTTCCGACGGCTATCGACTAGCGAACTTCCGGTCACCTCCCTACGATAAGTCATCATCGATTCACCCTTTGGGTTCATCGTGATTCCTTTATCTCAGTCGCTGCCCTTCAGTTCGTACGTCGATAAGCAAGCCGCCTCTACTTTTCTAACTCCTCGGCGCTCCTGCGCCTGTGGGGTCTCGACTTTTCCTCTATGTCCCGCAGGAGTCAAGCTCCTTCTGCTCCAATCCACTCTGCGTTTAAAATATTATTTAGTGTTCAAAGTAAAACAACTCTCTTTTGGAAAAAAGAAAAATCCGCACTACCTTATTAGGCAATACGGATTTTTTATTTATATTAAATGCGGGGGGCGCATTGAATATCGGGATTAAATTCCTTGTTTTCCATCAAAGTATTCTTCTAATGTGATGCCTTTTTTGTAAATCTCAGTTGCTATTTCTTTTCCAACATAGCGAAAGTGCCATGGTTCAAATTGATATTTGGTGATATCCTCTTTCCCTTTCGGATAACGAAGAATAAAACCAAATTCATGTGCATGTTCAGCTAACCATTTTCCTTCATTTTTGGACTCAAAGTTTTGTGTCAATGTATAGTTGACACTTGGTGCTGAAATATCCATCGTTAATCCTGTTTGATGTTCGCTCGTACCTGGCTTTGCAACGGCGAGCTCGGCTTTTTCGCGACCGACGTTTTTAATTTCCTGTTTAAACAAATAATCCTGTGTTTCATAAGAACGAAAACCAGAAGCAGCATATAACTGAATTCCTTGTGAAGATGCTTGATTAAACATTTTTTCAAGTGAAGCTGCAGCTTCTGCTCGCATCAATGCCTTATCTAATTTCTGATTGCCAAAGACATACTTCACCTTTGGTCGCACTAAATCGTTTGGACGATAACCGTCTGGCAATGCATTTGATTTGTTTACCATAACTGTTATCGCTGTTGGGTTAACGACTACAGGAACACCTTCACTATTTTTTGTTTGATTATCTGTTTTGTCGTTTTTCTTTGCTGTATCGTTATTATTCGATTGATTATTTTTATCTTGTTCACCTTGTTCAGACCGATCATCAACTAAAGTGTTTTTATTTTTGGAAACTTCGTCATCCCTTTTCTTTATATTATCTGGAGACTTTCCCATCTCGCTACATCCAGCTAAGAGCAAAGTTACAATCAATGATGTAAGAGCCACTTTTTTCATTTTAGTACTCCTTTGATTTACTACTATTATTGACGATTGCAGTCCCTAAAGGTTTCAAGTTTTCTCTCGCTTTTTTAATTTTTTTTTTTTAAATGAGTTAAGCATATTTTCTGCATGATCCCTACTCAATTCATTAAAAAAGGCAATGAACCAATATATTGAGATTCCGGTCTAAAAATCACATTTCTTTCCGCTTGTTCTAACACATGCGCACTCCAACCAACCACTCTGCTTGCAGTGAAAGTTGGTGTAAATAAATCATCTTCCATATTAATCGCCCTCATAACCGCAGCGGCAAAGAACTCTACATTTGTATATAGTTTTCGGCCGGGTTTATATTCTTCAAGAAGTTGAATTGCGGTTTCTTCTACATGCAACGCTAAGGCTAACCATGGATCATCTTGACCAATTTCTAACGCTTTTTCCTTTAAAGCAAGTGCGCGGGGATCCTTTGTTTTATAAACTCTATGACCAAATCCCATTAGTCTTTCGCCATTTTCTAGTTTGGCTCGTAACCAAGATTCCGCATTTTCTTTCGTTCCAATTTCGTTCAACATTATCGTCACATCTGAAGGTGCGCCGCCGTGCAGTGGACCTTTCATTGTTCCGATCGCAGAGGTGATTGCGGAAATCATATCCGATTTGGTTGACACTGTTACCCTCGCAGAAAAGGTCGATGCGTTCATCCCATGCTCCATTGTTAAGATCATATATGTTTCGAGTGCTTTCACATGTACATCCAACGGTTTTTTTCCGGTTAACATATATAAATAGTTCTCCACATGTCCATAGTCCTCGTTAGGAGCAACTGGCTGTAATCCAGATATTTTCCTTTTCCAATAAGCGATAATTGTTGGGATGATTGCTGTTAAACGGATCGCTTCATCAATTGTCGGTTTCCATTTATATTGTGAATTTCCTAAACTTGATACAACCGTTCTGATCACGCTCATTAATTCCATATCATTTGGCAATAGCTGCATGATCTTTTCGATATTTTGAGGAAGAGTTCGATTATTTTTCAGCTTTTGGTTAAGAGAAGCTAGTTCTTCTTTTGTTGGGAAGGTCCCGTGCCACAAGAAATAAGCAGCTTCTTCAAATGAATAATTTAAAGCGATTTCCTTCGCTTCTTTTCCCCTATAAACTAAATAGCCTTTATTTCCATCAATAAAGCTAATTGCCGTTTCTGCTGCAATAACTCCTTTTAATCCGTGTTGAATCATATCGAACCATCCTCTCGCATTTGATACTTTAAGTATAGTTGCTTTCATTGATTAATAAAATTAAACAATTATAATTAAATTAATTAAATTTTATAATCAGGGGATAAAAAAATGGATTTTAAATGGCTACATACCTTTACAGCTGCGGCAAAACATGAAAATTTCCGAAAAGCAGCGGAGGAGCTTTATATCTCGCAGCCAACGGTAACGGTTCAAATTAAACTACTTGAAGAAGTGATTGGGAGTCCTTTATTTGAAAGGGATGGCAGGAAGGTGATCTTAACCGAGGCAGGAAAAAGATTTTTACCCATTGCCAAGAATATGCTTGAAGTGTACGAAAATGGAATGGCCGACTTAGATCGCTTTCGTCAAGGATATTCACAAAAGCTTACATTAGCCATGTCACCATTAATAGCAGAATCTATCATGCCGTATGTATTAAAACAATTTATGCTCATTCATCCAGAAATTGAGATTTCCGTCCAAGTTCTCGATTCCATGAATATATCTGAAGCCGTTCTGACGGGGGAAGTGGATTTAGGACTTTCACGCTTACATTTCAATAATTCCGATCTCATATGCCGACCACTTTACGAAGATCCAGTCATTCTTGTAGTTCCACATGACGGAAGGGATAGCGAAACTGCTCCACCGCTTGATGCAGAGGAGCTTCTAAGGAATCATCATTTAATCACTCATAATCATCCGGAATACTGGGATGGTCTGCTACAATCGCTGCGTCCACAATTTCCGATGCTAAAAACAATGGCCGTCTCCCAGGTTCATGTTACGAGGCGATTCATTATTGAGGGACTCGGTATATCGTTTCTTCCGTCCTCTACTGTTAGACGCGAATTATTAGAAGGCAGATTACTAGAAGCACCTTGTCATTTTTTGAAGCTGCCAATTGCGAAAACATATGCGATATTAAAATATGAGCATCCAAAGGAAAGGCAATTTTTAAACTTTTTATCAAAGTTTCGATTTTAAAAGCGGGAAAGATTATTTTCCCGTTTCCTTTTGATATATGCGGTTAAATTTCTCTTTTGTCATCGCAACGAGAAAGTCATCTTTAGTCGTATATACCTTATCGAACCCGAAACGCAGCACCGTGTTTTGTCCTTCTATATTATCAATGGCAAGAGAATCTCTCATTATTTCCCCATTCCATTTATTAAAATAGTAATTTAAAAGTAGTTTAGCTGCTTCGGACCCATAGCCTTTTCCTCGTTCAGCATAAGCAATTTTGATATTAAATTCGGCTGCTTTTGTTATTTTATCGTATTGATGGAAGCTAACCTCACCTACTGGCTTGTTCAATTCATTATATACAAGGCAGTATAGATGCTTTCCATTACTCGGATTTACCATAATTTCATACCAACGCTTTTTTTCTTCTTCCGAAAAAGTGATTGGCCCCCCGCTTGATTTCATCGTTTCCTCATCCGACCATAACCACTGAACAAACGCTAATTCTTCAAAACTCGGTTTTTTTAATTCTACAGTTTTTCCTTTTAAGGTGAATTGGCTCATAAATGATCCCCCACAATGATAAAAAGATTTCGTATCTATTATTTTATTATACAAGATTTTCTGAATAATTACTCTAATTTTGTTATCGCTTACATCCTTGATTTTAATTGATAAAAAAATTGACTAACTCTCCAAAACCATTATACGGTTTTTTGAGTTAGCCTTATTGGAATAAAAATTGTAAATACTGTTCCCTTTCCTTCTTCACTTTCTACAAAAATTGTCCCTTCATGCATGTCAATAATCTTTTTAACGATGGATAACCCTAACCCGCTGCCACCTTTTGAACGCTCTCTCGCTTTATCCGCTTTATAAAACCGTTCAAACACATGGATTTGGTCTTCTTTTGAAATCCCGATTCCATTATCAATTATTTTTACGACGGCTTTATCATCTACTTGTCTCAGTTGAACTCGGATTTTCCCTTGATTCGGTGTGAATTTAATACTATTATGAATCAAATTCGTCCAGACCTGACTCATTAAGTCTTCATCACCGACAATGCTTAACTTATCAAGAGATACGTCCATGTCCAATTCTTTTTCCATCCATTGCACTTCACAAGCTAGAATAATATTTCTTATTTGTGTATCCAGATAATAGCTTTTTCGCTCAAACGGATGATTTGTTGACTCAAGAGAAGTTAGTTTTAATAAATTATCACTTAATTTTGATAATCGAATGCTTTCCGTTTCAATAATATTCAAATAATGGGAACGTTCCTCCTGACTTAACTGGTCATGCTGCAATGCTCGCGCAAAGCCACTGATAGATGTAAGTGGCGATTGAATTTCATGCGATACATTTGAAATAAATTCCTGACGCATATCCTCCATTTGCTTTAACTGTTTTGCCATATGATTAATGTGATCAACCACCTGTCCAAATGGATGTTCCTTATCTATTTTTAAATTTAAATGTACTGTGAAATCACCTTTAGAAATTTTTCTTAAAGCATCGATTACTTCTTGAATATAATTTCTTCGATGTTTTGATTGTGCCAACAACGAAAAAAGATAACCCACTCCACCCATAATTAAGAAACCGAAAGCTAATGCAATCAAATGGCGAAGGTAATCGGATAGATGAAAATCGAACGTTTTATATACAGACCGTTCAACGAAGTAACCTGCTGAAAAGCTAGCGGATAAAAGAATTAAAAAAAAGAGAACTCCTAACATGTGTCGAAAAAACTTTTTTATCTTCATGTTCTAACCTCGAGTCGATATCCCAATCCTCTAATCGTTTTAATGCAAAATGGAAACTCAATTTCAGAAAACCGTTCTCTTAGCCTCTTAATATGAACATCAACTGTTCTCTCGTCCCCTTCATAATCATATCCCCATATGTCCTCAATTAGCTGCTCTCTGGAAAAGGTTTTCCCCGGATAGCTGGCCAATTTAAATAAAAGCTCAAATTCCTTTAACGGGATTGTAAACTCATTTTCCTTAAAAGATATTTCATGTGTCTTTCGATTTAGCTTAAATTCACCCATTTCTACCGTTTGAGAAACGGTAATATTGTACCTTTTTAGTAATGCTTTCACTCTTGCCGCGAGTTCAATCGGTTCAAATGGTTTCACAAGGTAATCATCCGCTCCAAGTTCAAATCCTTTTACCTTTTGTGCTGTCTCTCCCTTAGCTGTTAACATGAGAATCGGCAGGTCACTGGATTCTCTTATCTCTTGACATAATTGCCATCCATCCATATTCGGCATCATAATATCAATAATAGCAAGATCAATTTTCACTTTTTCCATTACGTCCAAAGCCTTTATCCCATCCGATGCTTCGTACAGCTCAAATCCCTCCTTTTTTAAAAAAAGGAGGACGAGTTCACGAATATGGGAGTCATCATCAACAATTAATACCTTTGTCATACATCCTCATACCTTTCTCTATCCAACTGTTTCTGTCATTCTTAATTGTTGCTCTGCAAATTCACGATATAGTGAGTGAGATTGTATAAGTTCCGCATGTGTCCCACTTCCGGTGATTTTACCTTTTTCGAAAAAGAGAATGTGATCGGCATCAATAACCGTTGATAAACGATGAGCAATCACTAGGGTTGTTCTCCCTTTCATAAGGTTTTGTAATGCTTGTTGGACCACCAGTTCTGATTTACTATCAAGGCTTGACGTTGCTTCATCTAGCATTAATATTTTTGGGTCCCTTAAAAAGGCACGTGCAATAGCAATCCTTTGACGTTGTCCACCCGAGAGCTTTACACCTCTTTCACCAACTTCAGTATCGAATCCTTGCGGCAAATCTTGTATAAATTGATCCGCATACGCCATTTTAGCTACACGAATAAATTCTTCTTCTGTTACCTCTTTTTCTAAACCGTAGCGGATATTATCACGTATCGATCCGGCAATGATTGGACTTTCCTGAGATACATAGCCAATTTGACTTCGCCAAGATTGAAGAGAAAAGTGATCAATTGGTACACCGCCTAGGCTAACAGATCCCAGTTGCGGTTGATAAAATTGTTCCAATAATGAGAACAATGTAGTTTTCCCACTGCCACTCGGACCGACAATTGCGGTAACTTTTCCTGGCTCAACTGAAAAACTAATATCTTGAAGAACCGATTCCCCTTCCTTATAGGCAAAAGTTAAATGATCCACAATAATTTGTTGGTTCATATTTGGAACGTCTTCCTTCATTTCATTACTTTCTTCATCGGAATCTAAAATCGTTATAATTCGTTCTGTGGCACCCGTTGCTTTTTGAAATTGGGTAAAAAATGCTGTTAATTGTCCCATTGGCATAACGATTTGAAATAAGTACATAATAAATGCCACTAAATCGCCTGCAGTTAAGGCACCTGACGAAACTCGCATCCCACCATAGCCAAGAATAACTACAAGCAGCAACATAATAACTAAACCGATAAGTGGTCCAATTAACGCCTGGATCTTTGCCTCTTTTAATCCATATTTAAATAATTGGGTAATTCCTTTTTTTCCATTGTTGTATTCGATTTTTTCTGCATTAGATGCTTTTACTAATCGTACTTCCGACAACACTTGTTGTATCACGGACGTAAAGCTGGCAGTTTCATCCTGCATTCCTTTGGAAACGATGTGCATTCTTTTCCCTAAGGGAAAGAGGATAACAAATGCTAAAGGAATGGCAATAAACATAACTAATGTCATACGCCAATCCAAAAGGAGCAAAACGATAACCGAACCAACTATTGAGATAATTCCCGTGAGAAAATTAGCCAGATGGTCAGTAATTAATCCCTTAACAACTGCGGTATCATTCGTCATCCTACTTACCGTTTCCCCTGTTTGATGATCATCATAATAAGAAATAGGTAATACGAGTAGCTTCTTCCATAATCGATCCCTTATCCCCGCTACGACGGATTGACCAATCTGATTTAGCATATAGATTGAAAGACCGCTTGCCAGCGCCTGCACGATCATAGCCGATGCTAATAAAATGATTTTGCTTGTGCTCAATGAACTTAGAGAAAAATCATTAATTAAGTTTTTTGTAAATAGCGGGACAAGTAAGCCTACTAAAGTGGTACTTATACTTAAAAATAAAGCAATACAAAGAAGCAGTTTTGAAGGCTTTGTTTCCCGTACCAATTGAACAAACTGACGCCATCCTTTATGTTTGGTTTTTCCCTCCATATATGTTTTACATCCTTTCATGTTTATGGTCTATTATTACTATACAACGAGTTTATGAACTGAATATGAATAATGTTTATGTGATTAGTATTTACATAAATATGAAAAGCATAGAAAATAAGATAGACTATGTAAACTGGGGAGAGATTTTGTTAGAAGCAATTTTACACGGAATTTTATTAGCATTTGGCCTAATCCTGCCTTTAGGAGTTCAAAATGTATTTGTTTTTAATCAAGGTGCCAGTCAGCCTACATTCCTCCGCGCCCTGCCTGTGGTAATTACCGCCTCCATTTGCGATTTAATTTTGATTACGTTAGCTGTTTTAGGGGTATCAGTGATTGTTCTCACCTTTGCATGGTTAAAAATGATTATCTTTATTATCGGATTTCTATTTTTACTTTACATGGGATGGATTATCTGGAAAAGCGAAGGAGATACAAATCGTGATCAAAAGCTTCATCTTACACTAAAACAACAAATTACCTATGCAGCATCTGTTTCGTTGCTTAATCCTCATGCCATCTTGGATACCATCGGGGTCATCGGAACAAATTCGCTGAGCTATAACGGCAATGAAAAATGGGGGTTTACGGTAGCATGTATACTCGTTTCATGTACTTGGTTTACCGGGCTCGCAATTACAGGTCGCTTATTAAGAAAAATAGATACAACCGGAAAATTTTTAACCATCATCAATAAGATATCTGCCATTATCATTTGGGGAGTTGCCATTTATATGGGATATCAGCTTCTATAGGACAAAAAGACCAGATCAGCATGATCTGGTCTTTGGTCTCTTTCAAACTTAAGGATTAGATTGTTGATCTGTTGTATTGGTTTCTTCATTTGACGTACCATTTAAAAAGTCATCAATGGCTTGTCTATTCTTTTCTAGATCGATTTCTAATACTGAACCTGCATAGTCAGAATAGCCATTTGTATATGAATTTTTAACTGGAACAGTTAAAGTTTTAATATTCTTCGGTTTATTTAATAATACTTTCGTAACTAACGCTATACTATCCTTTGTTCCCATATTGGTTTGAATATACGGTTGAACTGTTCCAAAAAGCTTAGGAGCTTTAGTAATTCCGTTCACACTAATTACTTCATTCTTTAACGCGTTAATCACTTTTTGTTGTCGTGCAACACGGCCAAAATCACCTTCAGCGTCATGTCTAAATCGTGCATAGCCAAGTAGCTCTTTTCCATTTAACTTTTGAACCCCTGGTTCTAATGTCACGCCAATATTCTTGGACATTCTTTTCTCAACATCGATTTCGATACCGTTTGGTGCAAGGGTATCAACTACTTTTTCAAATCCTTTAAAATCGACCATGACATAATATTGCACATCAAGGCCAAAATTTTGCTGAATCGTTTTGCGAAGTAGTTCAGGACCTTCTAAGAAAAATGCTGTATTGATTTTCCACTTTTTATAGCCAGGAACATCTACAAACATGTCTCGCATTAATGAAATAATTTTCACATCATCACTTTTAGGATCATATTGGGCAACCATAATCGTGTCAGTATGTGATTTTGTTTCATTTTTCCGTTTATCAATACCTAATAATAGAAAGTTGGTTCTTCCGTATTTATCCTTTTTTCCATTAAACTCTATATTCTCTTGTTTATCTATTCCTTTTCCCGCTTGATCCATTCCTTGTTTGTATTGGGAATAGGCAAACCCTGCAATCCCTATAATTAATATGATAATGATGAAAAGAGCAACTCTTCCTTTACGGACTTTTCTTCTTTTTTTCTTATTTAATCTTGAGCTCATATAATCCCTCAATTTTCTTTAATTTAAATTGTGGTATTCCCAACTGTTATATTATCTTCGAAAAATGAAAATTTGTCATCTATAAAAATAAAATTTGATAAAATTGGATGAAATGTGTCGAAAAAAAGGAAATCACTAGATTTCCTAAAATTTTTTTGAAATTAAGTCCCTAAAAAATATCTGCTTTGTCTAGCGCAAGCAGCCTATCGACTAGAAAACTTCAGTACGTTTCCCTACGATAAGTCAAAGTCCCTCCAGTTTTTACGTCGATGAGCCAGGCGCTTGCGCTTTTCTTATTAGCATGCTATATATAAGACCATTTATTCCTCTAATTATGTTATCGGCGTTGTCTAAAATATTTTGAAAAACATTAAAAGAGGTGGTATCGTGTACCACCTCTTTTGGATAAGTCATTTATTTAATTTTGTATGTTAACAAAGCCTAAATAACACTATTTTTAACAGATGGATTATCACTTACATCCGGATCGACAATCGCTGTAATAGGAAGCGTTGTCGGAGATAAATCACCGTTTAATTCACCGAATGCTTGGTTTCGTTTATAGGCTGTAAATTGATCAATTGATTGAACAGGACCAGCATTTATAACAGAGGAGTTATCGACTGAATTAATTTTAAATCCGAGGAGATTAACAACCATTGGTGTGAAAAAAAACATACATGTCACTCCTTAAATTGCGAAATCAAACTAAACAATACTATTTTTAACCGCTGGACTATCAACAAAGTCTGAGTCTAATACGGATGAAACAGGTAAGATAAACCTGGTACCATCACCGTTTTGTTCCCCAATCCCTTGATTCCTTTTATAGGCAACAAAAATATCTAAAAGCTGGCATTGCCCGATATTTAATACTGCTGTATGATCTAATGAATTTACTTTAAAGGTCTGAAGATTAATCACTGCTGGTGCAAATAACATATGAATACCTCCTATGCTTTATATCAGACCATCAAATCCGAGGGGACAGGGGTAATTATGATAAGCCTTTTGTACGAAAAAAGTCTTCAAGATCATCATCAATTGTGAAACTTTTTGAGGATATGATAGTGGTATGATCTGATAAAAGTTGACCAATTGCTTGGCTTTTCTTTGCAACCACTCTCCTGCCAACGATAACTGCAGAACCGAGAGTAATTGCACTCGAATGGTCCGAGCTATTAATTTTCAAATCACTAAGATTTATTTGTGTAGGTTCAAACACCATAATTCCATTTCCCTTTCTCTATCCATTTTGTATATCTATTACACACTTGATGTCCAAGAATTTGCATTAGTTAAACAAACCGATTCAGCTTGACAGCTATCCTCCCTTCAGGATGAACCCTCTATAAAATTTATATTCTTCACATTCCAAAGAAGAACCTTATATTTATCTTATCTTTGTTGATTACTATAATTTAGGGCATAATGCATTCATTGGAATGTTAACTTATGACTGGCTAATTCTTACCTTTGTGCCAATTGGTACAATTTTCGATAGGGCTAAAACATCTTGGTTATACATTCTAATGCAACCGTGGGAGACCAATTTCCCGATTGATGCAGGATTATTCGTTCCATGTATGCCATAATGTGGTTTTGAAAGCCCCATCCACATCACTCCAAATGGTCCGCCTGGATTTGGCTGTTTATTGATAATTGTATACGTACCCTTCGGTGTGGGAGTTAACATTTTTCCTACACCGATCGGATAGATTTTAACTACCCGCCCATTATTCAAAAGTGCTAAGCGACGTTTAGATGTAGACACATGTATTTCATATGTCATTCGTACCACCTCCTATACAACAATATGAACACTAACGTTGTGTTGCCTTTTTTTGATAAAATAAACGAAAGAAACAAAAAAGGAGATTTGATGGTATGTGCAATGCGGAAATAACAGACTTACAAGTGGAATTGACTCACTTAAAAGAAAAGAACAAACAACTTTATGAAAACAATGTATTCCCTGGTATGAAAAGAAAAGTCGATGAATTTCTTGCTGCTTTTGAGGATTATTTTAGAGAGAGAGGATTTGTTGTTAGAACAGGTCACCAGTCAGTAATGGTTGCCTATGATTCATTGGAATTTAAAGCCTTTACTAATGACGGAAATGATATTTTTATCATGAAAGATAGGGAGCAAATCGCTTCAATTTCTGTTAAATACAATACTCCTAATCAGTCAGCTTCTTATACTTTTGACCATACGATTGACCAACTTAAATGGGAAATTAAAAAGGAACAAACGCTTTCAAATTATTTGGAAACACCTGAGTTTTTTTATACCGGAAGTGAGTTTGGACGTCGTTATGAACTTCCTTTAACCGTATTAGATAGTATTTTTCATGTATAAAAAGGTTGTTTTCGTAAAGGACCGTTCCTTTCCGCTACAGGTACTTGCTTTCCTCGGGGAGGAAGTCGAGCCTCCTCAGCGCTTTGCGCTTGCGGGGTCTCGACCTTTCCTCTATATCCCGAAGGAGTCAAGTGCCTTCCGCTCCAATCCACTCTGCGCTATTAATACTGTTAAAAGTAACAATCTTTTAATAAATAGCCTATAAAGACAGTAAAGAAAGAGCAGGTTTCTTATGAGAGATATTTATTAGCATTGTGCAAAAATATTCCTCAATACAAGAACATTTTTTAATCATTTAGAAAAACTTCTAGTTTAGTAGAGTGATCCTGAACGATTTTTGAACTGGTTCGAAAGTTTATTTTCTCATGAAACAATGGTCCATCAAAAACAAATGTATGGTATTCACCCGATTCACCCATCGGACATACATCATACGTTTGAATTTCCTTCCAAAATTCTTTATCGATTCGTTTTCCAAGCCATTTATCCGGAACTTGATTATGCATCGTTCTGATAACTATTGCTTGGTAACCTGTATCGATAAAAGTAGAAAGCGCGCAAATGGCATTCTCTTGTCTCATCCATAATGGGTAAAGAGCTTCAAGTTCCGCGCCTTTCGCTAATTTTTCGCCCCATTCCCGATGCCCATCTAAGTATAAATCACCAAAGGCAATAGCATCTAATTGGTAAATTTCCTTTAGCTTTATTATTTCTCTGTGGAAGTCATCCGTATAGCTATCGAAAGAACAATGTATAATGTAGACTGGAATCCGAAGCGATTTTGCTTGCGCTTCGATTAATTCGATTCTTTCCCCATGCGCAAAGGTTAAGCCCGTTTCCTTCGGAGCAGTAGTAACAAGACAAGCTATTTCATACCCTTGTTTCACCAATTCATACAATGCTTGACAACTGTCTTTCCCTCCACTCCAAGAAAGAGCAACTCGTTTTCCCAAGATCCATCTCCCCTTTTAGTTAGGCTAATTAAAGTGTAGCACGCAAACAACCAATTACTTATTTCTTTGCATACTTCTCCTGAAATCCATATTCCAACATAGCGGTGGAATCATTCCATACATCTTCTTTCGAAGAATGCAACACGACTGAAATCAGCTTTTTCCCATTTCTGGAAGCAGATGATACTAAACAGTGACCAGCTTCATCTGTAAATCCTGTTTTTATCCCATCTGCTCCATTAAAATAATGTTTGCTGCTACGATTTACAAGCTCATTACGATTATAAAAGGTTTCGGACGAGTCTTTATACACCTCTTCACTGACGATCTCCCGAAATTCCTTAAACTTTCTTGCTTCCCTTGCAATCTTTGCCAAATCTTCCGCAGTCGAATAATGATTAGGATTATGTAGTCCATGAGGATTGACGAAATGTGAATGGGTTGCTCCGATTTGCTTTGCTCTCACATTCATTAATTTAGCAAAATAGTCTAATGCAGCCTCTGAAGACATATTTGGCTGGTTACTATCCTTTTTGGCGATATAGACAGCAACTGCCCTTGCTGCATCATTTCCGGAAGGGAGTAACATCGCTCGTAATAACACTCCGAGCGGCAGCACCTGACCAGGTTTCAGACCGGCAGAACTTTCCTCACGCTCCCTTAATAATATTTCATTTCCTATCTGTATTGGATCATTTACATTCGTCTTCTCTAAAGCAATTAGTGCGGTTAATATTTTCGTCGTACTTGCAGGATATAAACGTTCATTCGCATTTTTAGCATAAAGGATTTTCCCACTACTCTCATCCATCAATACACCTGCCTTTCCTTTAATCAAATTTCTATCAGATTGAATATGTAGACCGAATGGTTTTTTCAAATACTCAGGATATTTATATAAAATGCCGCTTATAAAAAGGATAATACATAGAATAAGAAACTTTTTCACCACTAACACCTCTTAATAAAAAATCGTTTTCTTTACTATAAAACGTGAAGCTTAAGTGGTTTGTAAATATTTCTTAAGTCTTTCTTAAGGAAAAAAAATCACCTATTCAATATAGGCGATTTGATTTAAAGGGAGTGTAATAGTGAATTTCGTTTCTTGTTTATTACTCGTTACTTCTATGTGACCATCATGCTGTTCGACTATACTCTTCGTAATAGCCAGTCCAAGTCCCGAACCTCCCGTATCTAACGAACGTGATTTCTCGACCCGATAAAACCTGTCAAAAATATATGGAAGGTCAGCAGAGGTAATCGGTTCACCATAATTAGTCACTTCGACAATAGCTTTGCCTTCTAACTTTTTGGCCCTTAATAATATCCTCTTCCCTTCTTTTCCATACTTCATCCCATTTGATATTAAATTTTCGAATACTCTTACTAATTTATCCGCATCCGCTTTAATCATAATATTCTCATCTACAGCAATAAAATTAATTTCCATATCAGCCTCTTCAAGAATCGGGATAAACTGAGCGGTAATTTGAGATAATAGCTGAATCAAGTCAATTTCGATTTTTTCCAAACGTTGAGTGCCAAAGTTTACACGTGTGTATTCAAATAAATCACTAACCATTCGTTCCAAGTTCATGGCCTTTTCATACGCGATATTCACGTAATAACGAAGCTCGACCTCATCTTTATAGCGATCCTCTTCAATTAAACGCAAGTACCCCATAATTGATGTTAGAGGGGTCCTGAGATCATGTGAGACATTCGTAATTAATTCGTTCTTCCCTTGTACTGCCCGCCGCTCCTCTTGTATTGAATGGTGCAATTGTTCGGAAATCCGATTAATATTACCTGCCATTTCCCCTAATTCATTATTTGAATAAACGGGAACTTGAAAATCAAGTTCTCCTTCGGATATTTTTTTCGTCCCCTCCAACACCTTATTAAAGTCCCTGCCCCATCCTCTACTAAGGATGAGTACAAATAAGATAAATAAAAGAAAGTAGATGAACATTCCCAAATATGCATAACCGTATTTTTGATCGAATCGATAAAAACTGTATAATACACGATAAGGAATAACCGACATATTTTTTAAAATATATAATATGACGAAAAGGATTGCGAAAACAATTGTAGATAAAACTAAGCTGCTTAGAATAAGAAGCATAATCTTTCCTTGTATTTGATTAATCAACCTATTCTTCAATCTTGTAACCGACCCCCCATACGGTTTTGATCAATTTATAACCTAATTCCTTCTCTAGTTTATCTCTTAGATGACTAATATGAACCATTACCGTATTATTAGAGGCAAAGTATTTCTCATCCCATACACGTTCAAAAATCTCTTCTGTGCTAAAAACCCTTCCTCGATGACTAGCAAGTAAATATAAAATATCAAACTCTTTAGCCGTTAGCGAAATCGGGATACCACCATTTAATACTTGATGTGAGCTGCGATTGATCTCAAGTGAATGAATGCTGATAATTTCACTTTCATTCGACTGCGTGTCAATTTTATATTGGTAGGATCTTCTTAATAATGACTTTACGCGAGCTATCAACTCCAATGGATTGAATGGCTTAATCATATAATCATCCGCCCCCGTCATAAGACCAAGGACTTTATCCATATCTTCCCCTTTTGCACTCAACATAATAATAGGAACCTGATTCTTTTCCCTAATCCTGCGACATAATTCCATCCCGTCCATCTCAGGCATCATAATATCTATAATCATCAATTCTACCTGCTCATGGTTCATAATCGCTAAAGCTTCCACCCCGTTGTGGGCTTTTAACACATGAAACCCTTCATTCTTCAAATAAATCGTGATTAAATTTACAATTTCTCTCTCGTCATCAACAACTAATATGTTTTTCATATTAATCTCCATTCATAACTATTGATAGATATAGTGTATATTGAAAAGTCTACCAATTTATACTTCGAAACGCTACTGTTAAAAAACTTTTCATAATGAAAATAAAAAGGACCTATTTGTTCTCATAAAAACAAATAGATCCTTTTTCTGCTATAAAACAAAGCTAACAATAATAGCTGACAGTATGCTAACAAGTGTAGCACCATATAATAATTTTAATCCGAAGCGTGCAACAGTGTTTCCTTGTTTTTCACTTAATCCCTTCACTGCACCTGCTATAATACCGATGGATGAGAAGTTAGCAAATGAAACGAGAAACACAGAGATGATTCCAATTGTTCGTGAGCTAAAGCTTGATTGAATTTTGGTTAGGTCAATCATCGCTACAAATTCATTGGTCACAAGCTTTGTAGCCATAATTCCGCCCGCTTTTACTGCATCTGCCCATGGAATTCCCATGATAAAGGCAACAGGGGAGAAAATATAGCCCAGAATTTGCTGGAATGAAATACCGAATATCAAATCAAAAACATTATTTATAGCCGCTATTAATGCAACAAAACCAATTAACATTGCCCCAACTATGATTGCTACTTTAAAGCCATCAAGAATATATTCTCCTAACATTTCAAAGAAGCTTTGCTTTTCCTCTTGAATTTCTAAAATATCTTCTTTGCTGTCAACCTTATATGGATTAATAATCGAAGAGATGATAAATCCGCCAAATAAATTGATGACGAGTGCTGTAACTACATATTTTGGTTCAATCATCGTCATATATGCGCCAACAATAGACATTGAAACAGTCGACATGGCCGAAGCACATAACGTATATAAACGATGTGGAGGAAGATGATTCAATTGTTTTTTCACCGTTATAAATACTTCTGATTGCCCGACCATAGCAGAGGCAACTGCGTTATAAGATTCCAGTTTCCCCATCCCATTAATTTTACTAAGCAACAATCCGATCCCTTTCATGATCAATGGAAGAATCCGTAAATATTGAAATATTCCAATCAATACTGAAATAAATACAATTGGAAGAAGAACATTTAAAAAGAAAGGGGCTTCCCCTTTATTAGCAATTCCTCCAAATACAAAGGAGATTCCTTCACCAGCATATTCAAGCAGTTTTGTAAAAATTTCTGCAATAGCTTTAATTAATACCAATCCAAACTTTGTATTCAACAATAATGCAGCTAGTACAATCTGAATAACAATCATTAAAATAATCGGTTTATAATTAACCTTTTTACGGTTATTACTTACTAGCAAAGCTAGTCCTATTACAATAAGTAAACCGATAATCGAAATAATATATTTCATTATATTTCCTCCATCACGAAATTTTTTCTATGTTGCAGTACTTATGTTTATTTTCCCAATATAATATCGATTATTAAAAGTTATGTATTAAAAGTGTATAAAACAAACGATATTCTACTTAATAAAAATAAGGTCTATAAAATTAAAACATAAAATTTATACTCTCACAACGAAAAGGATTACATTCAGATTATTGTTATTTTAATTTCTATTCTAATATATTTTACCAACCCATATTCACAACACTTAGTATGTGTTAACATCACCTAAAACATGTCAAATCTTTACCGAATCTTAAATCTATGTTCATTCGAATTTAATATTTTGGATTTAAACTTTAATTAAAGAATTTCATGGAGGTGTATTTGGATGGAAACTGAAATCGCTAATGAAATTGCAAGAGGTGCCAATGTAGAAAAAACACTAGCAAAATATTTCGGGCTGTCTGTTACGAAAAACGAAGTTCAAATTATAAAAAAAGCGTTAAATGATAGGGATAAAATAAATCATATGATTGAAGTGTTATGTAGTAGAAATTGGCGAATGAATTCTCGCATTCAATCCTATTGAAAAATCTAAAAAACCGCTGCCTAATTCGCAACGGATTTTTTTGTTTGTTAATATAAATCAAACATATTCACTTCTTTCCCCAGCTCTTTTAAATAATTAAAAAATTGCCCGCGATGGTGAAATGCATGTGTAGTTGTTTCAATCAACCATTTCGCTTGCGTATGACCTTCCATATCAGGAGAAAAATAAAATGGTTTTGTTACCTTTTCTAAGAAGTCCTCTTCAGAAAGTGATTCATAATACGCTTTTAACTCATGGAAGCCTTTTTCCATTACTTCACCTAGTTTGATAACATCAGTCGAGTATAAATCTTTTTCAAGTTGTCTAATTTCAGCTTCTGTCTTTTCTTGTCCAATCGCAATATCAACGAAAGGAATTTGCACTAAATGGTTCGCCTGCTCCAACAAGGTGCGCATTTTTTCATTTGGCTGATAGGAAAAATCCTCCTCAGACACTTTCTTCAGCAATTCCTTTGTTGTTCGAACAGCGATGTATAGTTCTGATAACAACAGCTCACGTAATTTTGATGTACTCATATTCCTACTCTCCTTTTTTAATGTGTTATGTAAATATTTCTTTCCCTTTTTTGAATTTCCCTTCATTTAGGTTAAGGATATTATACTGGATTGTTGATTTCCGCTGCAGGTACTCGCTTTCCGCGGGGCTGGCGATGAGCCTCCTCATCGCTTCTCTCTTGCGGGGTCTCATCTGTCCAGCTAATCCCGCAGGAGTCTCGCACCTTTCGCTTCAATCAACATAGCGTCAATATCAAGACTGAACTTTAACAAAGTATAGGTTAAAAAATGCCTCAATCTTAATTGATTCAGACATTCTATTCTTTCTTTATTTATTTTTTTTAAACATTTTATAAATAAAATATAAAACAATCAATCCAATTGCAATGATCATCGCAGGCTGTATATATGGTTTCGCAAATTCATCAACATGTTTCCAGTTTGATGATAACTGATCCCCTAAAGCAACAAACAAGATCGACCAGGGGATAACGGCCAATGTTGTATACAATGTGAATTTCTTTAACGACATTTTCGTAATCCCAGCAGGAATTGATATTGCATGACGCACGACAGGAATAAAACGAGCTGTAAATATCACACCGGACCCATACTTTTCAAACCATTTTTCCGCAATATCAATATGCTTCTCATGGATAAAAATATATTTCCCGTATTTTTTCAAGAAAGGTCTTCCTCCATACGCACCAATCCAGTAAACAAAAATTTGCGCAATCGTTCCACCAATGACACCAGCGATGACCGCACCGACAAAATTAATATGTCCTTGGGATACAAGATAGCCCGCATATGCTAACACAATTTCACTCGGAATAATTTCGATCATTAGTCCTAATGCCACACCGAAATAACCGAGATCCGTCAAAAAGGTTAAGATTGATTGAATAAAATCGCCCATCATGTCCTCCAAAAGTAGTTTAACCATCCAATATTAATTAAAAGATACTACTAGTATAACGTATATTTGATAGATTTAGTTTCATTTAATTGATGATTACTAATTTTGTCAAAGATATGAAGGGGAAAAGAGAACCAAAAAAACGATGAATCCATCGTTTTTAATGTCCTATTTTTTCATCGATGACCGTTGTGTTAACTTCTTCACCAAACCATTGAATCACTTTATCTTTGGCTTTAGCCTTAACTTCTTTATCTATATGTGCAGCCACTTGCAAAACCGCAGCGCCAAGTGCACCTAAGTCGTCTACATAGCCAATCCCCGGAAGGAAATCGGGCAGTAAATCTGTTGGAAGAATAAAGTATCCTAATGCACCGATAATAAACACCTTCGTTTTCTTAGGAACAGTTGGTTTCTGTAATGTGTAGTACAGTAAGAGAACAGCATAGACGACTACCCCGCCTGCCTTCTTTCCATATTTTTTAAGCTTGTCCCAAAACTTATGATCAGAATAATGCCTGCTCGAACGTTGCATTTCGCTAGTTAATTTTTCTTCATCATATTGCTGGATATCTTTTTTCATTTAAAATAGCTCCTTTCTGCTTAAGTATCTATCTTCTTTATTTATTTTTGTTCAGATCCTTCCATAAACAATTGTGTGCATCGAATCCATTCCCTTGCTGCAAAAGATAAGTAGCGGTCTTTTCTCCAAATGATCCCTAGGTTCCAAGGGATTCTTGGTTCGGTTAGTGGAATAATCGACACCTCTTTCCGATTGACCTGTTTACATATGGTTTCCGGCAGGAGGGCTACCCCAAGATTAGCTACTACCATTTCACTAATAAAATCCCACTGTGAGCTTTCATAAATAATATCCGGCTGAAAACCAGAACGAACACATTCTCTAATGATTCGATCGTGTAAGGCAAAATCCTTTCCAAACAATATAAAAGACTCATGGGCCAATTCAGAAAGCGAAATAGATTCCTTTTTACTTAATCGGTGGTCAGGGTGTGTAAGCAGCATTAGATTTTCATTCACAAATGAAAAAGTATGAAAGAGCTCCTCGCTCACTGGCAAAACGACGACCCCTAAATCAAGCGTACCATTTCCAACATCTCTTTCCACTTTTTTTGCCCCATCTTCAACAAGCTGAACAGTAATATTCGGATACTTTTTATGAAATGCCTGAATAACCTTTGGGAAAAATCGTGAGCCAACCATTGGCGGTAATCCTATATGGATATTTCCCTTTTTTAACTGAATTAAATCATCTAATTCCGAAGAAAGATTATCGAATGATTGAATAATATTCCGCGCTTGAACGAGAATAATTTCCCCTGCATCAGTTAGTTTGGCCTGTTTACCTGTACGATCAAATAAAACAACACCAAGCTCATCTTCAATACTCTTCACCATTTTACTAATGGTTGGCTGTGAAACATAGAGCTTTTGTGCAGCTTTTGTGAAATTCCCTTCCTTAGCAACTGCAACAAAGTATTTTAAATGTTGAATATCCAAAACAACCGCACCCTCTTATAACTTTTTAGAATAGCTATCATTCTCTATATTCATTTTACCTATATAAAAATGTGCTGTACACTTTATATAGAGATTTTTTTCATAAATGAGGGGAAGAAATTGAAAAAATTATTAATTGGATTCATCCAAATCGTGATGTTAACCGTTTTTACGTATATTATGGGGAAACTTTCCGAATTTCTGCATCTTAACATTCCGGGCAGTATTTTAGGATTGGTTATTTTATTTATTTTATTACAAACGAAGGTAATAAGGCTGAAGTGGATTGAAATTGGAGGAAATTTGTTAGTCGCCGAATTGTTGTTATTTTTTATTCCTTCGGCAGTAGGCATTCTTCAATATAAACAATTATTACTGGAAAATGGCTTTAAAATTTTTGCTGTTATTATCATTAGTTCCACAATTGTCATGGCATGTTCTGGTTTTTTAGCAGAGAAAATGGCACGCCGAAAGGAGAAAAAGACACAGCATGTTGACACTTATGTATATACTTCTCACCATTAGTATTTATTGGCTAGCAAAATGGGGATACAGTAAAACTAAAAAAATATACTTTTCACCGCTTTTAGTAGCTCCATTTTTGATTATATTATTGCTTGTATTCTTCCATATAACGTATGATTCATATAATCACGGAGCCATTTGGTTAACGAAATTATTACAACCAGCAACCGTGGCATTAGCGATTCCACTCTATCGTTTTTACCCGATTTTAAAAAAATATATGAGTGAAATTCTTTTTAGTGTGTTTTTCGGTTCGATTATGTCTATTCTTGCGTCGTTTACGATTTCGGGTGTAATCCATTTAAATAAAACACTGTCTACGAGCATTATTCCTTATTCGATTACAACACCGATTGCGATGGGAGTTTCGACAAAAATTGGCGGTGTTCCGACCATTACTGCTGTATTTGTAATTATCACCGGGATTATTGGAATGATTCTCGGACCATGGATGATCCGCCTCTTTCGAATCAAAAGTGAAATAGCAAGAGGGGTATTGCTAGGTACGAGTTCACACGGTGCAGGGACATCAAAGGCATTAGAATTAAGTCATGCAACTGGAGCTGTCTCCAGTGTTTGCATGGTATTAGCTGCGATTATGTCATTTTGTCTTTCCCCATGGATCTATCAGCATTTATTACACTAGAGGAGCCTTACATGCTCCTCCTTTTTATCCTTTTAATTGCTTTAAGTGATGTTGATCGTGTTCTACTTCACCTTTTACATAAGACTCAAGTGTATATTTATTATCATTTATGATAAACGTCTGCGACAAATCCTGGTCCTTTAATGAATCTACAAGTATCTCTCTTTGTTTAATGGCTTTATTGATCAGATCGGACAGCTGTATTCCTGAATGAGCATATTTATCGGCTTTATTATTCATTTCTTCAACATAGCTTGCGTCAATACTAGGCAACGTTCCACCCTCTAACATTGCAGGCAGCCTTTTTTCATAAAAGAAACGATCCCAGTAGAAGATATGGGCAATAATTGCTGCTTTGGACCATTTCCCTTCAGCAATCGTTTTAAAAAATTCCTCATGTTGTTCCGCTTTAATATTTTTCAAATAATCGATCCAGCCTGTTAATTGATTGACTATCGTATTCATTTCCATCCCATCCCTGTTTGTTATTTTGTATGTATTTCTTTTCGTTAACGGCATGGTAAATTCCTCTTTTATTTATATTAAAATTGACTAATTCATATGAACGGGTCAATCCTTAATGGATAATAAACAACACGATGTCCGTGCGACCTAATGCTGAAAGGCATAAAATATCGACACTATTAATCTGCAGATTACTAGGCCAGCCAGTTAATGAAAAAAGGGTTCAGTAAATAATTACCGAACCCTCTCCAATCTATTCTTCTTGTTCTACCATATTGTAATAATCAACACTATACATAGCACCTTCACTGACCATTTTATTATCAGCTATATCGTGGGGATCGGAGTGGCCTATCTTCGTCATCGGTGATTTATTGTGCTTTTTCTTTTTCATCCAGGAATCCGCCTTCGTTTTAACATTATTCAACATAACCCGTGCCTTCTCACGATTGTTCTTAGATGAAAGAAACGACACACCAGCAATTCCTATACCTGCTAGTACAACCCGATTTAATTTCGCCATTTTAATCATCTCCTTGTTTTATTTAATACCCCCTTTTATTGAAATCATGCATATATTACAAATATTTCACAAATTGTTTGTGTGAAAATTATTTTTTATAAAATAAACTAACTAACTATTAGTAAGTTAACAAAAGGTGTATAATAGATAACAACTAGGAAGAAAGTTATGCTTCATTCCATATAGGAGGTGTAGCAATATGGAAAATTCACGACTATGTCCAAAATTTGAGAAGGCATTTCAATTATTAGGAAAACGATGGATTGGTGTAATTATCCGTGTTTTGGAAAGTCACCCAATGCGATTTAATGAAATTGCCGAGCAAATTCCACATATAAGTCAAAAAATGCTTTCCGATCGATTAAAGGAATTGGAAAACGAGAATATCGTTATTCGGGATGTGTATCCGGAAACACCCGTTCGAATCGAGTATCGATTAAGTGAAAAAGGTCATGCGATTACTCCAGTTCTTGACGAAGTCCAGCATTGGGCGGATAAATGGGTTTCGATGAACAGCTGTAACGAATAAGAAATTACCTTAGCTTTTATTTTGAGCTAAGGTTTTTTTATGTCGAAATATTATTAAAAGAGCACTGACATCGACAAAATATGCAATTACTTATTCAAATTTTCGCTTGATTTGGCTGGATTTTTTATATGTTTAATCAAACGTTTGATTAAATTGCTTGCATGTAGAAACTTGCTATATTTTGATTTTTTTGTTTCAAAAATACTACCTTTACTTTTTTGAACGGTCCACTTTTTTATTAGATTGGTTCGGTTTATTTTTGATCGGTTCATCCTCTTTTTTGATCGGTTCCTTCTCATTTTAATCGGTTTGGGTTGGGCTTGGTTCTAGTGTTTCGATTTTGGGAACAACCAAGTTGGATTTTTGTATTGGATCTTGGGTTTCATTCGCTCGTTTTGATGACCAAGATGGACTTTGGATTTGGATCTTGGGCTCCATTCGCCCGCTTTGATGACCAAGATGGATCTAAGTTTTGGATCTTGGGCTTCATTCGCTCGCTTTAGCGACCAAGATGGATTTAAGTTTTGGATCTTGGACTCCATTCGCCCGCTTTGATGACCAAGATGGATTTAAAAATTGGATCCTGGGCTTCATTCGGAGTTTTTTTCATAATGTAAGAGAATGTATAAAATTT
>NZ_NAZB01000044.1:0-2316 GCF_003055045.1 Heyndrickxia sporothermodurans | reverse complement strand
ATTTCAAAGTCGGGAGACTGTACGTATTTGTACAGTCCCGCCTTCTTGATGTCTACAGATGAATACGTTTCAATATCGATATTCAGAGTGCGAATCATATCCCATACACGCCACCGTTGTTAATCGGTTGACCTGTGATTGGATCGTATTGTACCGGTTGTGGTGCTGGCTGACCATAATTAGGCGCTGGTTGTTGATATTGTGGCTGTGCCGGTTGATACGGATTAGGCTGCTGTGGAGCCTGTCCATAGTTTGGCGTTGGTTGTTGGTACGGTTGTTGACCATAATTAGGTGCAGGCGGTGTTGTCCCTGCTAACGAACCAAAGTCATCAGCTGCAGCTGGAGCACTTGCACCCAACGGCTCACCATCACGCGTTTTTTGCACGTTTGTGCTTAAATAACATCCGATACCTTTTTTGCCTTGTGCGGCATAAGGAGCGAAATTTACTGCAATTCTTCCATACATTCCGGAGTAGATTTCTGTTGGATCAATAATCGGATTAAGGTTGGCATCAACAATCTTTGGCGGTTGATCTACCTTAGATGATGCACTGAATACCCAATGCCCTTTGCATTCTGGGCCAAACGGTAAGCCATCAGATGGTTTCACCCCATCACCGTCGTGAATTGGAATAGACAACATTGGAGGGATAGCACCGTTCCATTTTTTCTCTTTGCCAATTTGTTTAGCTGCTTCAATGGCTGCATCTATCATTTGTTTGGTTTGAGTATCAGATTTAGGAAGAAGAATGGTTACGCTGTATTTTTCCTCCCCTCCGTGTTGGCTTGCTCTTGGTTTTAAAAGATTTACATATGATAAACGTACTTCTCCAGTTACTACGCGTGTATTTGACATGTTTACATTTCTCCTTTTTGGATGTTTAATTTTCCTTTCTTCAAAACGCCATTTTCTTGCATCGTCTCCGATTTTATTGAATAAGGCTTTCCATGCCCTCGTCTTACTGGGTTCTTCAATTCCGAAAACGAATTTTCTTGAAACGGTGCTGTAAATGCCGTACATTCATTTAAAATCAGCTGCGGCATCCGGACTAACCGATTTTCGTTTGTCGCTAGTAGGTGCAAGAGTTGGTTTCCCTGCTGACTTTACAATTAAGCCGGGTTCTTCTAGCAAACTCTTAAACTCTTTTTTGCCAAGTTCTTTCTCGATTTTCGCAACGGTTAAAGGTACACGATCATAAAGGATAGCCTCATCAATACCATTATTCTTAAGATGTTCAAATGCTTTATCTAAGTCCACATAATTTCGTGTAGTACGACCTTCAACAGCTTTCCAATTAGGAATCTCGTTTCCTTTCAAACATTCAGAAAGAGCATATTCTTTCAAGGCTTTCACCCATGACTCAAGGTGTGCAGCCTTTTCTAATATCTCCCCCACTTCTTCATTACTGATTAATGGCGGTTTCATCGATTTAAAATCTTCTAGCGCCGTGTACTGATCCGCACGTGCACGACACTGTACTTTTGCCTTACAAAACTTGCAATGCTCACCCGGTACGAACTCACCCTCCCCATTAAATGCTTTTTGGGCAAGTGGTTTGATTTCTTCTCCCCAAGCTAAAAGGTCGTCCAGTGGGAGCGTAAACTCTGAAATACTATCAAGTCTAGGTTGTATGATTGCTAGATGAACAGTTTTAATCGGATAAAGAAAACTGTATTCGAGATACGCACCCAGCGCATAAAGTTTCATTTGTGGGTTATTTTCAGCACTAACCGGCACACCTTTACCATATTTAAAGTCTGTGATGTAAAGGGTATCCCCTCCGATGATCAGACAGTCAACCGTGCCAAAACCCTCCGGCGCATATGCACTGTAATTTAACTTTTTCTCCACTGCTACATATGGCATGGAAGAAAGACCAATCGTGATGCCTTGTAAGTATTCTAGGTAGGTGTCTGTATGTTTAAGCATTTCTTCTTGATACAACTCGTGTTTTTTCATCTTGTTTAAACGAGTATTAAAAGTACGTTGGCTCATCGGCTCTACAAAATGCTTTCTAAGTTTCAGCTCCGCGATCTCATGAGCAAGTGTTCCTTCTTCCGCATATGGGGATGTGGTTTCGGGAAACTGTTCCTCAAGTCTCACACTTGGCGTACAGGTTAGCCAGCGATGGGATGCACTCGCAGAAAGAAGCGCATGTGATCGTTCAGAATGTTTAATTTCCTTGCTCATATCTTGGCTCCTAGTTCACGTAATTTTGTTGCAAACGCTCCATATTGTTCTTGTGGTAATGCAGTTAAGGCTTGTACACCAAAGCTAGCTAAAAGTTGAAGCAATTGATCTCGTTTACCTGCATC
>NZ_NAZB01000043.1:0-3806 GCF_003055045.1 Heyndrickxia sporothermodurans | reverse complement strand
AAGGTCACCTACGCTGGATACGGACAACAACAGACTTTTGAAGTTCCAAAGACTGAGGTAAGTATCGATGATCTATTCAATGGTGATAATTATTATGCAGAACAAATCAAACTCGAATACGATGCTTGGAAAGAGCTAAATCCCGATCAAGATTTCTCTCAAAAAGAGTATCAACTGGCCGCAGTAAATACACACGCATTTGAATATGATTCAATACGAAACCAGCAGGAAAGCAAAGAATTTTGGGGACAAATTGCCGCTCTCGTCGTTATCGTCGGTGTATCATTGGTCTGTCCACCTGCAGGCATCGCCTTAGGAGCCGCTTATGGCACATTCGAGTTAAGCTCAGCCGTTTCGGGGAAGGACTGGATTTCAGGACGAGAGCTAGGCACCGGAGAACGCGTATTCCGTGGACTATTAAGCCCATTAGATATTATTCCTGGTGTAAGTAGTATCACGAAATTCAGCGGTGCAGTAAAGCTTGCCCACTTAGGTGATATGGGGCAATTCGCCGTTAAAACGGGAATAAAGAGCAGCATCAAAGACGGCGTTACTCATATTGGAAATATGGTCGAAACAGCTGGAAAGGTGTCTGCCACACGACTAAAAAGTGCAGCCTCAGCGATAAAAGATGGCGGAACAGCAATCAAAAATAAAGTAGTAGAAGATACCAAAGATATTGGTAAACTAGTAGGTACCGAAATCAACAATATGACAAATATCATACCCTCACGAAAACTTGGATTAGCTGCAGATGGGATGGGCGACGTTGGGCATGCTCATATTCCTGTGGATGAGGCGAGAGTGGTTGGGAATGAGAAGGGGGATGTTGTTAGTAGGATTGATGGTGGTTCTGTTGGTGGTGGTAAGGGTACGGGTAAAGTCGAAAGTACTTTAGATGCCAAATTGAAAAAGTATGTTTGTGATTCATTTGAAGGTACAGGAAAGGAAGTTCAAGACAATTTCAATAAATATCTTAGAGAAAATGTTTGGTGTGATGAAACGTTATCAAATTCAGAGAAAATTGAAATAATGAGGGAAAATTTCAACAGGTTAACATCGGAACAAAAAATCGACTTTAATGTTTTAAACGATGAGAAGTTTTTAACACATAATAGTGATTACACAAATTGGGGAGATTGGCCACCTGTTAATTGGCCTGAATTTCCAGGGTTAGATAAAACTCAGTCTATTATTTCTATATCAAAAGAGAATACAATACCTGAAAAACTAGATAGAATAGGATCACTTTATGGTAACAATTTTGCAACGATTCCGGAGAGTGGAATTAAACATACAATGGATGAACGTGCGATTTGTTATATTGATAACCCTGCAGCATATCATAAATATACTTTTGAGAGTACTTACTATTTCGATTGTATTGACTGTATTAAAAATAAAGATGTAGATGGGTTGAATAAGATAATTGATGAAATGAATTTTAAAAATAAAGATAGTCATATTGAACGTATTGATGAAAATGATATGATTGATTGGAACTTGCAATATAATAAATTCCAAAATAATTCCCTATTAAAAGCATTGTGTGAGGAAAAAGGATTAGATTCAACATATGGGTTATTAGGTAAGGCGGCCCCTTGGTACGATGAAGGTAAAAATAATTTACTTGCAAATGGCGGGGCTGGTCAGTTAAACACTCCTGTTTCTGGAAATGTATTGAAATATTTAAGGATATTAAGGGAGGAATAACATTTTGACTAGAGTAGAGTATGAAAACTTTTTAGTAATGCAAAACATTGATATAAATAAATTAAATCTAGTTATTGGTGAAAAAAAGGTAATTCCTTATGTAACCGGTTGTTTCAAAGAAGATGGTGTATGGAAAATCTATATGGTAGGAGAACGTCAAGACTTTGATATTGTTAAAGAGGGAACTGAAGAGGAAATATTTAACACCATGCATAGTATCACTAAAAGCAGAGTTAAACACAGTAATAATTAATTCTTAACAATCGATATAAATAAGGGAAGGATTGTAGTGTTTTGATAGCACCCCAAAATTAGACCATAAAATCTATCTTTTGGGGTGTTTTTTTATGGTTCAATATGATGAAGGACTCTTGTAACAAGTTATTGACACATACCTCTCGTTAAGCTCCGTCGTTTCGGGGAAGGACAGGATTTCAGGACGAGAGCTGGGCACAGGAGAACATGTATTCCGTGGACTATTAAGCCCACTAGACATTATCCCTGGAGTAAGCAGTGTCACGAAATTTAGCGGTGCAGTAAAACTTGCTCACGTAGGAGATATGGGGCAATTCACCATTAAAACCGGGATAAAAAGCAGCATTAATGATGGAGTGACCCATATTAGAAATATGGTCGAAACGGCTGGAAAGATGTCCACCACCCGATTAAAAAGTGCAGCTTCAGCGATAAAAGATGTACCAAATAAGCTGAAAAATAAGTTAATTGACGATACAATAGAAGTAGGAAGATTCATAGATTCAGCTATTACACATGGGAAAAATATCATCTCAACCCGACAACGCATGGACTTTGCCATGGATGAATTTGGAAATATGGGGAATGCCCAAAAGCCTGTGGAGAATACGCATGCGGTTGAGAATAAAGTTAGTGCTATGTTGAGTAAGGCTAAAGGAGTTAATGTTGGTAAGGGTACGGTTAAAGGTAGTTCTGGAGTAAATGAAGTCAAAACATTTGTCGACAAAGGGCAACAGTTTACAAATGGTAGAAAAAATAAGTTAAAGCCTAATATTAAATATAAAACTGGAGAGTATGATTACTATTATGAAACAGATAATGTAGGTAGGATTTCTAAATTTGAAACAGAAAATTTACAATTAACAAAGAGAAAAGACAGACTGTCTCACAGCAAAAATACACCAGGTAAAGTAAAAGGTCAAGACCATGCAGGACATTTGGCAGGTGATAGGTTTGGAGGCTCACCTAAAATTGACAATTTGGTATCACAATTGTCCGATGTTAATTTGAAGAAATATAAAAAAGTTGAAGATAAATGGGCTGCCGCTTTAAAAGAAATACCTCCCAAAAAAGTAACAGTTGATGTTGAAATTATTTACTCGGGGGATAATGTGCGTCCGGATAAATTTATAGTTAATTACACTATTGATGGTAAGCCGGGTAGTGCAAAATTTAAAAACCTTTAAAAGGAGTGAAATTTAGTATGAAAGAATTTGAAGATAGATTTAGTGAATTACAAGCAGATATGATATCCATATGTATGGAATATGTTGAAGATAGAGCTGATAAAGTATATGTTTATGCTTCATGTGAGGAAGATATGATATCGAGCAGTTTCTTTTATTTAATTAACAATAAGTATGTTGAGTGCCATAAGGTAAATGATGCATTGGAGAATGGGGAAGAAAGATACGATGTGTCTACAGAAAGACAATTTAAGGTATTAAGTATTATAAATGATGATATCGAAAAAATTGAAGAATTATGTAAAGAATATAAAAGAGACATGCCGACTGAGTTGAAATTAATATATGATGTTAAGAGTGGCGGATTTAAAGCTGAATACAAGTATGAATTAGTACATACAAATGATGATATAAAAACGGCTGATGATTTTGCTGACGAGTGGTTTGAGGAGATAAAAAATAATAACCTCTAAAATAGTTACAGTTAAAGAGATATTTTAATTTGATCTAACAATTCATAAAGGTTGTACCAAAATGAAGCTATAAACCATGTTCTGAAAAGGAAAAAAATATTCATAGGTTTATAAGTTTCTTATTATGAAAGCTTAAAAAGTTGAATTTAGAGCACTTGTGTGTTTTGCAAGTAAAAAG
>NZ_NAZB01000042.1:0-65778 GCF_003055045.1 Heyndrickxia sporothermodurans | reverse complement strand
AAATTCGGGGGTTAATCCGAGTCTAAACAAGATGATTCTGAACCTAATAAGCAAGGAAAAGAACGTTATGGTGTTGTTATAAACTATGGCGGTAAATATGCTACTACTGTACCTATTCTGCCAATAAGTTCACATAATGGTAAAACGGAAAGAGAAGGCTATGTGTTACGTGATGATGAAGTTCGAGTTCCAAGAGGTATTAATTATAAGAAAAGGAATGGTGTTAAAGAATTAATTGGAGTCATTAAAACAGAAAGAATTGAACACTTTGAGCAAGATGAAATATCTGCCCCATTGACTAAAATTCCTTTAAGAACAAAGCTAGATATTATTTCACAATAAATACAACAGAATTACAAACGATGATTCAAGTTGCTCAAAGTAATAAAGTTGTTTTAATGGAAGCATTAAAATCAACATTACTTCCTAATTTTCAAAGTGTTTACAGTAATTTACATAAAATAGGAAAAATATGTCGATATTTTGCAAGTTATTGTCAATACTCCTCTCGTTATGATGCTTATAAGCAAGGAACTATATTAAATGCATTCAATCCTTTATTTTCAAATGGTTCTATAATGGATATTGGTATTTATTGTATTTATCCAATGGTTGTATTATTTGGCGTACCATCTAGTGTCCAAGCCAATGCGTTGATGCTTGACTCGGGAATAGACGGAGAAGGAAGTCTATTGCTGAAGTATAAAGATATGGATGCAGTAATTATGTATTCAAAAATAACAGATTCGAATATTCCTTCTGAAATTCAAGGCGAAAATGGAAACATTATTATAGATAATATCAATCAACCACAAAAAGTAGAAATTCGTTATCGAGATGGACGAGTAGAAGATATTTCCTACCCACAATCTAACAACACAATGTATTATGAAACCAAAGAATTTATTAATTTAATTAAGGCTGGTCAGTTAGAATCAAGTATCAATTCGCACAATCATTCAATGATAACTATGAGAATTATAGAAGAAGCGCGGAAACAGATGGGTCTTGAATTTCCGGCGGATAGGATAAATAAATAGTACGAGTAATCCCTTCAGTTTAAACTAAAGGGATTTTTTTATTAATAATCAAGGTCTACTCCTAAAAGTTATTTTCAATTTTCTGAGTCTCATTTGTTTCATTATCTGGTACTTTTCCCAAGTTATTGATAAGTGATTGTTAGAATAATCATGCAGCTCTATAATTGCTCTAGAGATAGCGCTTTCTTATAAAAACTAAAAAGGAGTTGATTCATTATGATGCAGAAATTGCAGCGATTTGGTGGAGCCATGTTTATTCCAGTAATGATTATGCCGGCTATGGGATTGTTACTAGGTCTCAGTAACACTTTATTAAATGAGCAAATGGTCGGAAGTATTGCTGCTAAAGGTACCATTTGGTATGCATTTTGGAAATTAATTTTTGATGGGAGTTACGTTGTATTTCAAAATATTCCCCTTTTATTTGTTATCGGTTTACCTATTGGTTTAGCAAAGAAATCAAAGAGCAGGGCTGCATTGGAAGCTTTCGTTATTTATATGTTTTTTAATGTATTTATCAACTCATTACTATCTACATCTGGTTCAACTTTTGGGGTGGATTTCTCTAAGGATGTAGGCGGATATAGCGGATTAGCAAGTATAGCAGGTATTAAAACGCTTGATACGAGTATGGTTGGTGCATTAATTATTGCAGGAATTACTATCTGGCTTCATGAACGCTTTTATGATAAAAAATTGCCAGACCTTTTAGCAATTTTCCAAGGAAGTGCCTTGGTCACGATAGTAGGATTCTTAGTTATGATACCAGTAGCACTTTTAACTTGTCTTGTCTGGCCACATATTCAAGAATGGATTTTTTCACTTCAAGGGCTATTAAAAACATCTGGAGCTATAGGTGTAGGGCTTTACAGTTTTCTAGAAAGAATTCTGATTCCAACTGGTTTACACCATTTTATCTGGCAGCCCTTTGCTTATGGACCAGCTGCAGTAAATGGGGGACTTCTAGCTTATTGGTTTTCTCATGTAGCAGAGTTTGCAAATTCGACTAAATCAATGACAGAGTTGTTTCCTCAGGGTGGTTTTACCTTGTTTGGGAATTCCAAAGTATTTGGATGCTTGGGCATAGCAATTGCACTTATCATTACAAGTAGACCAGAGAAAAGAAAACAAACAATTGGATTAATTTTACCTGTTGCATTTACTGCAGTAATTACAGGGATAACAGAACCAATAGAGTTTACATTCTTGTTTATTGCTCCTTATTTATTTTTAATTCATGCTATTTTGGCTGGTTTAATGACTGCAATTATGTATGCCTTTGGTGTTTCAGGTAACTTTATATACGGCTTACTTGATTTCTCAATCACTTGGGCAAGTACATGGCAAAATCACTGGGCAACTTGGCTGCTTCAAATAGGTATTGGTTTAGGATTTACCGTTATCTATGTTGTTTTATTTAGATATCTAATTATTAAGTTTAATATTTTGACGCCAGGCAGGGAGTCTGATGATGTAGAAAGCAAGTTATTTACGAAAGCAGATTACAAAGAGAAGAAATTAGGAAATACAGGTGGAAGCAGTTCTTTTGAACAATTAGCTGAATACTTTTTAGCAGATTTAGGTGGCGCTGCAAATATTCAAGATATTACAAACTGTGCAACGAGATTACGTGTTACAGTAAAAGATCCTGAAAAACTAGAAAGTGAACAAGTTTTTAGAAAACATGGAGCACATGGCTTAGTTCGAAATAAACAAGCGATCCAAGTAATAGTTGGACTATCAGTTGGTCAAGTTCGAGATAAAATGGAAGAAAAGATTAAAAGTGTTCGAAAGTAAAATAGGATGTAAGAAGGTTAAAGAAATCTCCCAATGAGTGAAACCTTTCCCATCATCTTTCCAAACTATTACGATGAAGGAAAAATCGCAGTATACTAACCTTAAAGAAATATTTATACACTAAGACATAACAACAATAAGGAAAGAGGGACTAAAAATGAAAAAAAATTCTGTAGTAATTGCTGGTGGGGGAAGTACTTATACAGCTGGAATTGTAATGATGTTAATTGAAAATCAAGATAAATTTCCATTACGGAAATTAAAATTTTACGATAATAATAAAGAACGTCAAGATATCGTTGCGAAAGCATGTGAAATTATCATTAAGGAACGTGCTCCTAAAATTGAATTCATAGCAACAACAGATCCCGAGGAAGCTTTTACAGATGTTGATTTCGTAATGGCACATATTCGTGTCGGTGGTCTAAAAATGCGTGAACTAGATGAAAAAATTCCATTAAAATATGGGGCCGTTGGTCAAGAAACATGTGGACCTGGCGGCATGGCCTATGGTATGCGTTCAATTCCAGGAGTAATTGAATTAATTGATTATATGGAAAAGTATTCACCGAATGCTTGGATGTTAAACTACTCTAACCCAGCTTCGATTGTTGCAGAGGCAACACGTATCTTACGTCCTAACTCGAAAATCATTAATATTTGTGATATGCCAGTTGCCATTAAAAAATCAATGGCTGACATTTTAGGGTTGGAATCTGAGAATGATATTATTGAACGGTATTATGGACTAAACCATTTTGGTTGGTGGACTGAGCTTTATGATAAAGAAGGCAATGACTTAATGCCAAGATTGAAAGAACATGTAAAACAATGGGGTTATGGGGCTAAAAATGATGGGATTAATAATCCACTGCTAGCGGAATCCAGCTGGATGGATACATTTACTAAAGCTAAGGACGTATACGCTGTTGACCCGGATACACTACCAAATACGTATTTAAAATATTATTTATTCCCTGACTATGTAGTACAACATTCAAACCCAGAACATACACGGGCAAACGAAGTGATGGATCATCGTGAAAAGAATGTTTTTGCCGAATGTATACGAATTGCCGAAGCTGGCACCGCTGAAGGAACAAGTATTGAAGCCGGGGAACACGCGGAATTCATCGTTCGATTGGCAGGAGCGCTTGCATACAACACATATGAAAGAATGCTATTAATTGTTCCTAATAATGGGGCGATTGCAAACGTTGAACCAACTGCAATGGTTGAGATTCCATGTTTAGTAAGTAAAGCAGGTGTGGAACCACTATCTATTGGGACGATTCCTCAATTCCAAAAGGGATTGATTGAACAACAAGTATCAGTAGAAAAGTTAGTCGTTCAAGCTTATTTAGAAAAATCATATCAAAAACTTTGGCAGGCGCTAACATTGTCAAAGACAGTACCAAGTGCGAGTGTTGCAAAAGCAATTTTAGATGACCTTATCGAGGCAAACAAGGATTTTTGGCCGGAACTTTCTTAAGGAAAAAGGGTTTGCTAAACTAGTAGCGGGTATGAGGTGTTTTCATACCCTGTTGCCTGGTAATTAAGTTAGGAGGATCTCCTTGTGAATCTTGAAGAGTTAATTAATAAAAATTATGAGTATTTGAGTGATACTGATTTTACTATTGCTAAGTACGTTCTTGCTAATAAAGATAAAATTGGGAACATGGGTATTAATCAGTTAGCTAAAAATAGTTTAGCATCCAAATCATCTGTATTAAGATTTGCTCAAAAATTAGGTTTTAGTGGATATAGTGAATTTAAAAACTTTGTAAAATGGGAAAATGCCAGCCCAAATAAGGAACTTAAACCAAATGAATTGTTTGAACAAGTTCTTTATGATGTCAATAAAACGTTAGACTATTTAAATAGTGTGGACTTTGAACCTATTTATAAAGCAATTGATACTAGCGAAAATATTTATGTCATTTCAACAGGAATAGCCCAGAAAAATCAAGCTGCAGAACTGCAACGACTATTCCTACTTATTGGCAAACCCGTTCAAATTATTCCTGCAATGGCCCACGCAAATGAATATAGGCTTATAATTGAAAAGTTAACTTCTAAAGATTTAATTATTTTGTTTTCGCTATCCGGTGAAAATCCAAACTTACAAGGGTTACCTGATATTCCTGCAGTTAAGGGTGCAAAAATGATTTCCCTTACCAATTTTAAAAGTAATTGGTTGTCAGGACATGCTGATTTTAATTTATATGCTTCCAGTACGATGAATCCTATTCCGAAAAATTGGTGGGTACGATCTGCCTCTTCCTTTTTTATTGTGGTAGAAGCATTGGCATTTGGATATTTAGATTATATAAATAGTAAAAGATAGACATTGAGGTGTGAAATGATGTTTTTTAAGAAGAGTAAAAAAGAAAAAAATATATTCATCCATAGCCCTTTAAAGGGCGAGGTTATTCCATTAGGAAGTGTTCCAGATCCCGTTTTTTCCCAGAAAATGATGGGCGAAGGGCTAGCCTTTATTCCAACTAACGGCGAAGTTTTTTCTCCTGTAAATGGGAAGGTTACACAAGTGTTTCCTACTAAACATGCAATTGGAATGGTAACGGAAGATGGCCTTGAAATGCTATTACATTTAGGACTTGAAACAGTTGAATTAAAAGGTGAAGGATTTAATATCAAAATTAATGCTGGAGATATAGTTAGTGTTAATGACCACATTGGTACTTTTGATCTTTCCTATATTGAGGAGAAGGGAAAAGAAATTATTTCAGTCCTTGTTTTCCCGAATTTTGAAGAAAAAATCTCTGAAATGATTCCGTTAAAGTCAGATGAAGTTGAAAGTGGAACGGAAATTGCTCAATTGATTTTTAAATAACTCAAATTTCATACTTGAAAATCGATTTGTGATGGGGCTCTCAAAAATTTAAGACCCAGCCAAATTCGTAGCTTGAACTGATTTTAAAAAGCGAAACGGCCTCCATTATTGGTAAGGAAGATTCTCATGCCATAGTTGTTATTTATTTTTGACAACCTAATTCTTAGATCAAAAAGTGAATTTATTAAGTAATAATTAGCCTGTATGATACTTCCTTCATTCAGGCTTTTATTACGTTCCTCGGTTTTACGGCGCTTTCCATTTAGAAAAACAGTGGCGCAAAACTAAAAATGAAAGATCTAAAATAAATTGTTCTGCAGCCTAGAAGTCTTGTCATTCAGGATACTTATTTGTTTTGTTCAAAAACTCATCAATTTCTGAACGCAGGGAAATTTAAATAGTTTTATAGCTTTCTATCTACTATATGTGTTCATAAACTCTGTAAAGAAATCTATGTTCAGATATTACCCCTAACATTAAGTTATGTTACGATAAAACAGAGAAATTTAAAAATAAGGGGAGAAATTAATGAAGGTAGGATATGCTCGTGTTTCAACAGGCATTCAAAATCTTGATTTACAATTGGATGCTCTTAAAGAACATGGTTGCGAAGAAATATTTACAGATAAAATTAGTGGCGCCAAAGATAAAAGACAAGGATTGGAAGAAGCCCTTCGATTTGTACGCTCTGGTGATACGATAGTAGTTTGGCGCTTAGATCGATTAGGGAGAAATATGCAGCATTTAATTAAAATTGTGAATGACCTTAATGACCGAGGTATTAGTTTCCACAGCTTGCAGGAAAACATTACGATGGACAAGGCTAGTGCAACAGGGCAGCTTATGTTTCATCTATTTGCGGCCTTTGCTGAGTTCGAACGTAATCTTATTCAAGAACGTTCAGCAGCTGGTCGTGCTGCTGCAAGAGCCAGAGGGCGTTTAGGAGGAAGACCGGAGAAGTTAGATAAAAAGGAATTAGAAATGTTGAAGACATTGGTAGCAAATGGGACACCCGTTACTGATATTGCTCAAATGTGGGGAGTTTCCCGAACAACTGTTTATCGATATTTAGAAAAGAAGTAAGTCTTTGCTTACGAAAGGATGGGGAGGAAATGGCATCAAGAGGGAAAGAATTACTTACAGCAGATCAAAGAGCAGAATTTGTAAAAATACCGGATGAAATGAGTAAACAAGAACTAGAAACCTATTATACTTTTTCGCAATTTGATATGGAAATTATAAAACGACACAGAAGAGATCATAATCGCTTAGGGTTTGCTGTCCAATTATGTGTATTGCGCTATCCAGGGTGGTCTCTCACAGATGTTGAACCTATACCAGACTATGTACTCCACTATATAGCAAAACAAATAAATGCTAATCCCGATTCATTTTCTTTATATGCCCAACGTGACCCAACCAAGCATGAACATATGGAAGAAATTCGACAGGTATATGGATACCAGAATTTTTCTGTAAGTACATATCGGGAGTTAGCTCAGTATCTTTTGAAACATGCACTTCAAAATGGCAATTCTATGTATCTACTTCGAACTGTTCAAGAAGAACTTAGGAATCGAAAAATAATCCTTCCTGGAATGACTACAATAGAGCGACTTGTGTGGGATACCCGTCGGAGAGCAGAGGAAAGGATTTTTAACTCTTTAACTGCTACTCTTTCACCGTGGCAAAGACACAAATTGGATAAACTTATAGATCCCTTTGCGGAAAGCAGGAAAACCCCATTGGCATGGTTGAGAGAACTTCCGGGTCAGTCATCACCGGATGCCTTTCTAAAAGTAATAGAGCGTTTAGAATATATTCGGGAGTTGAAACTTCCATTAAACATAAATGAAGTTCATCCTAATCGGTTACTACAATTATCTCGCATTGGGGCACGTTATGAACCCCATTCGTTTCGCAGATTTAAAGAAAATAAGAAATATACCATTCTTGTCGCATACCTAGTAACTCTAAGTCAGGATTTAATTGACCAAGCAATTGAAATTCATGATCGGCAAATGATGATTTTACAATCGAAAGGTCGTAAAACACAAGAGGAAATGCAAAAAGAAAATGGAAAAGCAGTTAACGAAAAAGTTGTTCATTTTGCAGATATTGGGGCTGCACTTATTCAAGCACGAGATGAAGGGCTTGATCCATTTAGGACCATTGAAAAGATAATGCCTTGGGATAAAATCGTTACTTCTGTTGAAGAAGCGAAAAAATTAGCTCGACCAATGGATTATGATTACCTTGATTTGCTAGAGAATCGATTTACTTATCTGAGAAAGTATACCCCTACTCTTTTGAAATCATTAGAATTTCATTCTACAAAAGCAGCAGAACCATTATTACGTGCATTAAAAACATTGAACGTGATGAATGAATCCGGAAAAAGAAAAGTACCAGATGGAGCTCCATTAGATTTCGTCCCAAAACGATGGCAAAAGCATGTATACGATGAGGAAGGAACAATTAATCGACATTATTATGAAATGGCTGCCCTTACGGAATTAAAAAATCATATTCGTTCAGGAGACGTATCTGTAGTCGGCAGTAGGCTTCATAAAGACTTTGAGGAGTACCTTGTTCCCAAAGATGAATGGACAACAACCAATCTTAAAGAAACTAGACTGGCAGTTCGTTCATCAGCAGAGGAATACCTTGAGGAAAGAAAGAAAGCTCTAGCTGAACGCCTTACATGGGTTTCAAATAACCTTGATAGTCTTGAAGGAATAAATATAGAAAAAGCAAAACTTAGAGTGGATCGTTTGGAAAAGAATACCCCAGAAGATGCACGAACTTTCAGTTTATCCTTATATAATATGCTTCCGAGAATTAAGCTTACTGATCTTTTAATGGAGGTAGCGCACTGGACAGGTTTTGACGAAATGTTAATACATGCTTCCACTAATCGCCCTCCAAATGGAGAAGAAAAGGTCATTTTGATGGCTGCGCTTATGGCAATGGGAACGAATATTGGATTGACTAAAATGGCAGATGCTACACCTGGAGTTACTTATCATCAGATGGCCAATGCCGCACAATGGAGATTATATGATGATGCTATAAATCGAGCACAGGCAACTTTGGTAAATTTTCAACACAAACTTGCTCTAGCTTCTTATTGGGGAGATGGCACCACATCTTCATCCGACGGAATGCGAGTACAGGTTGGTGTTTCATCGTTGCATGCCGAAGCAAATCCCCACTACGGCACAGGAAAAGGGGCAACCATTTATAGGTTTACAAGTGATCAATTTTCCTCGTTTTATACGAAAGTCATTAATACCAATGCAAGAGATGCTGTCCATGTCATCGATGGGTTGCTTCATCATGAAACAGAATTAAATATTGAAGAGCATTTCACAGACACGGCCGGCTATACAGATTCTGTATTCGGATTAAGTCATTTGTTAGGTTTTCGTTTTGCGCCAAGGCTTCGTGACTTAGCTGATTCCAAACTATACACAATTCAAAAGCCAAGTGATTTTCCTGACCTAGAAAAATTACTTCGTGGACGGATTAACACAAAGATTATTCAGGAAAACTTTGATGACGTGCTCCGTTTAGCCCATTCGATTCGAGAAGGAAAAGTGTCTGGTTCGCTTATTATGGGGAAATTGGGATCATATGCAAGGCAAAACAAGTTAGCTGCTGCATTACGAGAAATGGGAAGAATCGAAAAAACTATTTTTATTTTAGATTACATATCTAATGAAGCTCTACGTAGGCGTATTCAACGAGGATTGAATAAAGGAGAAGCTATGAATGGCTTGGCAAGATCATTATTCTTTGGAAAACGAGGGGAGTTACGGGAACGAGGACTGCAAGATCAACTTCAACGTGCAAGCGCTTTAAATATTATAATTAACGCTATTAGTGTATGGAACACCGTATATCTTACCGAAGCAACAAAATTGTTGAAGGAAAAAGGGGATTTTCAAGAAGATCTACTAAAACATATTTCGCCATTAGGATGGGAACATATCAATTTTCTTGGGGAATACACCTTTGATATGAAGAAAATAGCAAGCTTACATTCGCTGCGCCCTCTTATTCAATAAATAATAAGCCGAATTTTCTTAGCGTAGGAAAACTCGGCTTTATTTATGTCGAAATTTGCTTAGCGTATGTTTTGCGCTTTTTGTTGGTAGGACCCCAAGTGGAAGCAAAAAAAAAAAAGCCAATGAACCTATTTCAATCATTCTTTCAAATAATGAACTAAATAAGATGAAGGAAAGCAATTTAATTAATCATAAATTAATTGACAATGATATTGCTCCTGCTGATACTGTTGAACAATATTTTAAACAGGATAAGGGTGTGTCAATAATTTTGTGTAAATAACCCTATTTCCGGTAGAAAAGTAGCAACGGCAACGGCGGCTCGATTTGCACCACGCCTGGCGGCAATGCGATGATATTGGCTTGACAGGTATGTGTTCTTTGTTCGTGCCGCCGCCCGGGCAGCTTCTACAAGAGCGCTTCGCAGTTTTTTATTCCCTTTGCGCGTTCGGCCTGACTTCCGTTTTCCGGCGCTTTCATTATTCCCTGGACACAATCCTGCCCATGAGCACATTCGGGCAGCGGAGCCAAATTGTTCTTCTACATCAATTCCAATTTCAGCCAGAATTTGTTCTGATGTGCGCCGGCCGACTCCGGGAATGGTCTCCAACAGTTCCAGGACCTCCTCAAAAGGGAGCATTCGCGCCTTTACTTCTTCATCGAGCCTTTTGATTTCCTGATCAAGGAAGTCAATATGGCGCAGTTGGGTTTCCAGCAGGAGCTTCTGATGGGGCCCCATCAAGCCGTTCAATGCACGCATCAGCTCTTCTTTTTTGTTCTTTAACCGACCTTTTGCCAGTGCCGACAGGGCTTCAGGATCTTCCTCGCCGGCAATCATGGCTTCAATCATTGCGCGGCCGGATTTACCAAGAACATTACTGGCGACGGAAGACAATTTGATATTGGCTCCTTCAAGGACCTTTTGGATACGATTCGTTTCCCGCGCCCGTTCATCGATGAGACTCCGGCGATAACGAATCAGCTCCCGCAATTCACGTTGATCACGGGAAGGGATATAACTGCCTTTGATCAGGCCGTGACGAAGCAAATCGGCAATCCACTCTGCATCTTTTATGTCTGTCTTGCGGCCCGGAACATTCTTAATGTGCTGGGCATTGACGACCATTGGTTTGACGTCTTCCAGTTCAAGCAGGTTGTAGATCGGCTTCCAAAAGGCGCCTGTACTCTCCATAGCTGCGACCGTACATTCTTTGGCTTTGATCCAATCCACGAGGTTGATGAGATCGTCCGTCATCGTTGTAAATGTCCGAATCTCTTTCCCTTCCGGAGTAATCACGCAGGCTACAACGTTCTTTTTATGAACGTCAAGCCCGCAGCAGTGACTGTAAACGACGTCCATAGTCTTTCTCCTTCTACGGCTGTATAGATTAAAGGGCTGGTGCAGCAACCATCCTGGTTAATCTACCCTCCGTGCTTCCAAAAATGAAGCAACAATCTGTGGTGCACCTGGTCGCTGGGATCTGTCTAACTTACGGGCTCGCAGCACCATAGAGACGCGACCTCCCTTCGCCAGCCGTAAAAATATACTTCGACGTTGATCCATTTTCATCCTGCTGATGGTGCCGCGGAAGCGGCATGAACGTCTATAATAAAATCATTCTTCTAAAGGAGATGTGAAATATGAGCGTCAATTTGAACGTTGATTTATCTAAAGTTGTTGTTTCATTTAATACTTATGAACTTTTCTTAAATGGTTACTACAGGATAATTGAAAAACCTAGCGAAAAATTCGATGACATAGAAATGACAAACAGTATTTTTGTTTTTAGGGACTTATGGGTAGAAACAGATAAATTAAGTACATATAATTTTCAATGCGGTTATAGGGGAACTGGGCCACGTAATTTAGTCAATTTTCTTGATGTAAACACTGATGTTGATATGGAGAACTTAGAAACCAATGTATTTACTTATAATGTTATTGAATACGATTTTACTGAAAAGAAATTAATAGCTTATGACAGTAAATACTCTTCTTCTATCCCTATACATGTGAAAGCTAAAAAAGATGGTAGATTGGTATTTTTTCTTAATGGTATGTCTTTTGGTGACAGAACATATGATAAAGATGTACTCCTTCAAAATATAATTGAAATATATGAATGTAGTAAAGTTTTATATGATGAGCCTTCACCTGTTAAAAATATTAAATATATTGGGGATAGAGATTCCAAAGAATTTCATTATTACAAACTACCTTGTTTTAATGGCAGACCAAACGACAACTTTAATTTCATCTTGGAATTTGAGGATTTTGAAATGTGGATAGACTTCCCTTTTCAAAGAGAACAGAGAAACATTTTGTATAGTGATGAATTCAAGGAGGTTTTGAATAAGCTCGGTTTTATTTTGGACGATAGTAAATATGATAATAAAATATTTAAAGCAATAGACCGATTTTTTAAATCTCATAATGATAAAATTATAAATCAAACTATTAGCATCAGTTAGTTTCCACATTATTATAAAGTAAAATTAACATTCAATAATATTGCATGTTTTCTTTTTTAGAAAAAAAGGGTATACTGTACTTAGAAATGAATACATTAAAAACGACTGAAGATGTTGGAGCACCTTCAGTCATAACAATAGCTTGGTTCCCTTCAAGGGGGCTAGCAGCAGACAGAAATAATCCACCTGAGCCACGAACTCAAGGGTGGATTATTTTTTTTGATTAAATGACAGCAGCGCTATAATTAACACTCCGAACGCAATCATGAGAGAAATGCTTTCATATACCGTCATCATAGCACCACCCCCCTTCTAAAAAAATGGGAGTGATGCTAGCCACCCTTGAGTTAACCGTTATGCTATTGTCCTTTAATTATAGCATTTTATTCTCTCTATTTAAATGAAACCTCGAATCTAACACAATATAAATATGTTAGATTCATAAAAAGTCGTAAACTCTTATAATTCAAGGGGTTTCGGCTTTTTCTATGTCTTTTCCGAGAACATCTTCAATTTGAATATTACTTAATAATATATATAATGATATTATGTTATATTCGTTATTTCATTGAAAGGTGAGAAATGACCATGGAAATTAGAGAAGCTGTAAAAACACGAATAGAAAATCTTTGTAAAGAAAGAGACTGGACACTCAATGAGTTAATCAAACGTTCAGGTGTTCATCAGCCGACCATTTCAGAGTTCATGAATGGGCGTTCAAAGTACCCTCAAATTAATACAATTAAAAAACTTTCCCTTGGTTTTGGAATTACCCTATCCGAGTTTTTCAATGACGATATTTTCAATGAGGTTGATGAATAATGAAATTCGTTGACCCAATAAGAGATATTAAAAAAATTGATAGTATGAAAAAAATCCTTCTTGCTCAAAGTGAAAGGAATTTTCTTTTATTTACGATTGGTATAAATTCGCCTTATCGAATATCTGATTTAGTCCGCATACAATTTAAACATGTTATGGATGGAAAAAATAATGTCCGGTCTCACTTATCATTAAAAGAGAAAAAAACTGGAAAAGAAAATAAAGTAGCTCTAGCTAAAAAGGTAAGAAAGGCAATATCCGATTACGCAGCAAATCATTATACAGGAGACCCCGAAATGTTTTTATTCAGAAGTAGAAAAGGAAAAAATAAAGCTATATCTAGGGTTCAAGCATGGAAAATAATTAGTGATGCTGCCAATGAATTGGGTATTGAAAATATAGGTACACATTCATTGAGAAAAACCTTTGGATATCACCAGATAAAAAGAGGTACTAATATAACCTTGTTAATGGAAATGTTTAACCATAGTTCTGAAGCTGTAACTTTAAGATATATTTTGTATTTATCCCATTTATCCCTTTACTTAAATTGGAAATAAGTACAAATTCACGACGGAGTTAACAACCTTTTGAATCTAAAAAAAATTAGCTATTTCTGTACAAAATAGCTAATTGCATTTTTTTAAATTATATTTGAGATTACTTATGAGATACAATTAATTGGCAATCACCACGTATTTCAAAATCTCCCATTCCTACTGGAACAATAAAGTGCGTGCCTTTTGTTAACGAGTATGTTTCATCATTATGAATGAAAGTACCATTTCCTTTTAAAACACTTATAAGCAAATATTGATCATTCGCTGTAAAATAAGCACTTCCTTTTACGTCCCACTTATAAACAGAGAAAAACTCGGAATTTACAAATGTGGTGATTGTTAAATCTCCCTTTTCTTCAATTGAAGTGTTTCCCTTGATTTCTTGGTGGGGAACAGATGTCACTTCAATTGCCTTTTCTATATGAAGTTCACGTAAGTTTCCTTGATCATCGCGGCGATCATAATCATAAACACGGTAAGTGGTATCTGAGCTTTGTTGAGTTTCCAAAACAAGCGTGCCTTCACAAAGTGCATGAATCGTGCCACTTGGAACAAAGAAAAAGTCGCCTGGCTTAATCTTTACTCTGCGAAGAAGGTCATTCCACTGTCCTTTGTCCACTAATTGAATAAATTCATCTTTCGTTAGGGCATTATGACCAAAGATCATCTCAGCATTTTCTTTACAATCGATGATATACCAGCACTCGGTTTTTCCTAATTCACCATTTTCATTCTTCATTGCATACGCATCGTTTGGATGTACCTGAACAGACAAATCCATATTAGCATCTAAGATTTTAGTTAAAAGAGGAAAAACCTTTTCAGAAGGGTTTCCAAAAAGCTCAGGATGTTCATTCCATAATTTATCTAATGTTACACCCGCAAATGGTCCATTTTCGATAACAGATGGTCCATTCGGATGTGCGGAAATCGCCCAACATTCACCGATTTTGTCTGTAGGGATATCATAGCCGAATTCCTTTTTAAGCGCTGTTCCGCCCCAAATTCTTTCCTTAAAAACTGGTTGTAAAAATAATGGTTGCACGATTTGCCCCTCCAAGATTTATTGATTTTGATATGCTTCATGTGCTAGTAAGAGCGATCCCGTAATTCCAGCATTATCTCCTAATCCCGGACTAACAATATAATTCGATAGCTCCGGCAAGGATACATACTCATTCACCAATTCCGTTAAATGCTTATAGATCAGAGGAAAAATCTGTTTCTGTTTCATTACCCCTCCACCTAAAATGATTTTCTTTGGTGAAAGAATGAGCATGTACTGCATAAGTGCTTGAGCAATATAATAAGCTTCTAAGTCCCATACTTCCGAACGTCCAGCCAAGTTAATTCCCTTTTCATTCCAACGTTCTTCAATACTAGGACCTGCCGCAAGACCTTCTAAACAATCATGATGATAAGGACATTTCCCTTTATATGAATCATCGGGGTGACGCCGAACCAAAATATGGCCCATTTCCGGATGGGTCACACCCTGAAGCAGCTTCCCATGTACGATTGCCCCCGCACCAATTCCAGTACCAATTGTAATATAAAGGCAACTATCCAAACCTTTTGCCGCGCCTAGGGTTGCTTCTCCTAATGCTGCTGCATTTACATCTGTGTTAAAGCCAACCGGTACCGAAAATGCTTCTTTTATCGTCTGCATGAAAGGGTAATTCTTCCATGCTGTTTTTGGCGTGGAAGTAATATACCCATATGTTGGACTATCGAGATTCACATCGATAGGACCAAACGAACCGATTCCAATTGCTTCTATTGGATATTTCCGAAAGAAGGAAATAACGTCCTTCATTGTTTCCTCAGGAATAGTTGTCGGAACTTGGATTCTATCTTTAATATTGCCTAGATGGTCGCCAACAGCACAAACAAATTTTGTACCACCTGCTTCAATTGCCCCTAACATAATGAATTCTCCCCCTACTACCGTTTGAAGTTAATTGTTGTAATTTCAAATTTATCATATCGATGACGTGAAAAAGAATACTCGAAAGGAACGCCATTATTTAAAAATCCTACATGTTCCACTTCTAGAATCGGATCATCAGGGAAACATACCAAATGTTCTTGATCAAGCTTATCTGACTTGCAGGCTCTTATTTTTCGGTGAGATCCTGCTATCGTTAAACCCAAATTGTCGACGATATAGGAGTAGATTGACCCCTTAAGAATTTCATCATTAATACCTGGAATTAATGTAGATGGCATGTATGTTTTTTCTATAACATATGGTTCATCTTCGACAAGCCTTAACCTAATAATATCATAGACTGGGGTCTTTATATCAATTGCTAATTGCATAGCCACTTCTTCTGACGGAAATTGAACTTCAAATTTTATTATTTTACTTGTTACTTTTTTATTTCGCATTAGTTTAGAAAATCCTTCGTTCGTATCAACAAAAACCCGCTTGTCATTAATAGCTGATTGAACGATAAATGTCCCATGCCCTCTTTTACGGTAAAGCAACCCTTCCATTACTAATATGTCGAGGGCCTTCTTCATGGTCATTCGGCTACATTCGAATTCTTTAGCTAACGAAATTTCATCAGGTATAGGCTGATCAATAGGATAATACTGTTCCCTTATTCTTTTTCTCATTTCAGATGAAATTATCTCATACTTAGTCATTTGCGATTCTCCATCCTAATTAATGATATTACTTTCTATCATACAATAGCTTTAAAAAAGATGGTTGAAACCAACCATCTTTTTTAAAAACCGTTCTGTTCAGAAACAGTTTTAAACCATTTTCCGCTTTTCTTAACTGTTCGTTCACCATCTTTGTCAAGATTCACGGAGACAAAACCATAACGATTTTTATAAGCATTCGTCCATGACCAGTTGTCCATGAATGTCCACATATGATATCCCTTTACATTACTACCCTCTTGAATGGCCTTGTGAACCCATTTTAAATGATCCCGAATAAATTCAATTCGATAATCATCTTCAATCATGCCATGATCATTACGGAATTTTTCTTCTCCTTCAACACCCATACCGTTTTCAGAAATAAAACACTCAATATTTCCATAGTTTTCTTTCAAATTGATAAGAATATCGTAAATACCTTTTTCATAAATTTCCCAACCACGATGCGGGTTCATTTTACGACCGGGCATCACATAGTTATCAAAGAAACGCTCTGGCATAAATGGCGCCTCAGGATTTGGCATGTTTTCTTTAGCTTTGACACGTCTAGGCTGGTAGTAATTGACACCAAGAATGTTAACGGTATTATTTTTAATAAGCTCTAAATCCTCTTCTTCAATAGCTGGCAAATATCCTTCTTCTTTCAAAATTTTGACTAACTCTTTTGGGAACTCACCTTTTACAGAAGGATCTAAAAATGAACGATTGAAGAATGCATCTGCTATTACTGCAGCTTTCACATCTGCAGGATTTTGGCTTCTTGGGTATGAAGGTGTCAAGTTCAAAATAATCCCGATCTTTCCACCTTGATTTAACGATTTATATTCTTTAATTGCCATAGCACTCGCTAAAATAGAATGGTAAGCTACCTGAGCCGCCTTTCTAAAATCCACCTCATTCGGATAATGGAAATCGTATAAATATCCACCCTCAACCGGAACAATAGGTTCGTTATGAGTAAACCAGTATTTTACTCGGTCACCGAATAGTTCAAAGCAAGTACGAGCATAGTTTACATATGCATGTACGGTTTCTCTATTTGTCCACCCGCCAATTTCTTGCAATTCAAACGGCATATCAAAATGGAATAAGTTAACAAACGGCTCAATCTCATTATTAATCATTTCATTAATAACATTATTATAAAATTCCACTGCTTTTGGATTTACTTCGCCTTTCCCACCAGGGATTAATCTAGACCAACTTATAGACATACGGAATGAATTATGGCCAGTCTCTTTCATTAACTTAATATCTTCTTTATATTTATAATAGAATTGTGAAGTTTTGTTAGGTCCCACTCCATCAAAGAACCGAGTTGGCTCGACTTCATACCAATGATCCCAAATATTTTTTCCTTTTCCGTCTACATCTGCTGCCCCTTCTGTTTGTGGACCGGAAGCTGCTGATCCCCACCAAAACCCTTCAGGGAAACGATAATTTATTTCATTTATACTTGCCATGATTATATCTCCTTTTTCATTTTAGTAAATCTTGGTTGAATCTTCAAAAAACAAAGGCAGTGAATACGGTTTAGCAAAAACTCTTGCTTATTCCGATTTTTTACCTGCCCTTTTAAATGATTTATAAAGTTAACAATTATCCAGCTTTGTTTACTTCTACTTTTTCCTTTTGCACATTGCTGCGATCCAATGCCTTTAAGAATGGGAACCAAATGACGAAAACAATGGCCATGTTTACAAGTTGTAGTATTCCGCCGGCCAATGAGTTTGTAGCCATTATCCCATTGATAAAGAATGGAACCGTCCATGGAACTGCTACCCCTGTTGGTGGAGGAACAAGACCTGTAGACATCGCAAAGTAAGAAACGAGAGTAACAACCATCGGTGCAACAATCCAAGGAATAACGATAATTGGGTTCATAACAATTGGTAACCCAAAGATAATTGGTTCATTTACATTGAACAAACCAGGTCCTAAGCCAAGCTTACCAACTTGCTTCATTTGCTTGCTTTTCATAAATATAAGAATCGCAAGGACAACTGCTAAAGTCATACCTGTTCCACCCATACCTACTGTGTAGATCTCCATAAATGGTTTTGAGATAATATTCGGTACAGGATTTCCAGCTTTATATGCCTCTAGGTTTTCAATCATCAAAGTATTCCAGATTGGATCCATGACAGAGTTGATTATTACTTGTCCATGTAATCCAAAGAACCATAAAACTTGAATAAAGAATATTGCAATTAACGTAGGAATAATTCCACTGCCCAAACCAACTAATGGGGATTGAATTGCTTTATAAATGACATCATGCATATTTGTGTTAAATAATTGTGTGACAAAAATATTTATCCCTAAAAATACAGTTAATGTAATAAGTGCAGGTATTAATGCCGCGAATGATTTCGCTACTGCTGGTGGAACACCAGGAGGCATTTTAATAGTAATATTTTTCTGAACGATACGACGGTAAATTTCAGTTGCTAGGAATGCGGTTATCATACCAAGGAACATTCCCTTTGCACCTAATCGGTCTAAAGGAATAACGCTTGTTACGATATCACCATTTTCTGCTTGAGCGACAAATGGTGTTAATATTAAGAAGGAGACAAGGGCAATTGCTCCACCGAAAACAGCTTCCACATTATAACTTTTAGACAAATAGTAACCTATACCAAAAACAACGAAGACGGACATGATTCCCATTGTTGCTGATGAAGCAATACCAAACATATCTTGGAAATTAGCGATTGCTCCCTTACTCATTATTTTATTTAGGAAGGGCAAATTAGTTAAAACAACGAAAATCGAACCAAAAATAGTTAATGGGAAGGCAAGCATAAATGCATCGCGCAACACTGCCAAATAGCGATTGTTATTAAGTTTACCAGCAATCGGAACAAGGTATTTACTTAGTTTCTCGAACATTGTTTTTCCCCTTTTTAGATATTTTTTTGTTTAAATAGATCTAATAATTCTTTCACAAGTTCTTTCATTGTTATCGTTGACATTAAATGATCTTCTGCATGCATTAACAGCATTGTAAACTCGACCTTTTCGCCTGAAGCTTCTTTTTGTACCATCTTAAAATGAATCTGATGGGCATTATTCAAATCTTCTTCTGCTTGAACTAATAGAATATCTGCTTCTTCAACCTTGCCTTCACGATACTCACGTAGTGCCTGAATGATTTTACTTCTTGCATTCCCACTATGAAGAATCAGCATAAAATTAATTTGTTCACCAGTTAGTTCATCTACATTTACGTTTTCCATACTAATCCTCCGTTACATTAAAGATACAGCTTGTTCAAAAGCTTTTTTACCATCTGCCAAACCGTAAGCCATCATATCAATGACATCTACTTTAATGCCGTATTTGTCTGCTTCTTTTTGAAATTCGCCTTTCAAGAAACTCATTTGTGGTCCTATTAAGACAACATCGGCATCAGCCATTTCTTTTTTCGCTTGATCTTGACCAACTGCCCAAATCTTCGCTTCTTCACCGATTGAAGCTGCGTATTGTTCCATTTTTGTAACTAAAAGACTAGTTGACATTCCTGAACTACAAGCTAATAAAATTTTTTTCATCGAAATCAGACTCCTTATCTTGTATATGAATAGTAGTTTAATAGAACAATTAATAACGCTTTCATTAACCGCTTACAAATATTATTATAGCCATTTATTTTTAAATGTCTATACATTTAAATAAAAAATATATTTTTTTCTTAGGAAGTTACATAAAAAAGCTGACTCATTAAAAACCTTTTGAGTCAGCTTTTTTATCTTATAGAGGTAGTATATTATTTCAAAAATTTAACACATACCGGATAAGGCACTGCTATATCAGACTGAACTAGCGTTAATTTACCGGTAGCAGCATCTCTTGTATATAGCACGAGATTGCCTGACTCTTGGTTGGAGGCAACAACAAATCTTTCCGATGGATCGAGCACAAAGTCCCTTGGCCAATCTCCTTCAGTAGATGTGTGTTCAATAAACGTCAGTTTTCCGGATTCTTTATCAACACTAAAGACAGCAATGCTATTATGTCCCCTGTTTGAAACATAGACAAATTGACCATCTGCTGTGACATGTATCGCACTTCCTTGATTATTGGCAGTAAAGTCAGCAGGAATTGTTGAAATGTATTGGATGTCCTTAAAGGAACCTTTTTCACTGTCATATGATAAAACAATGACTTCAGAGCTTAGCTCCGTCATTAAATATGCATATTTTCCGTTCGGATGGAACTCTAAATGTCTTGGTCCACTTCCTGGATGAACCGATAAGCTACTCACTTCTTCTAATACACCATCATTGTTTGCATATGTAATTAATTTATCAATTCCTAAATCGATTACAGCAATGTATTTTTCATCAGGAGTAAAACCTGAATAGTGGACATGTGGTTTTTCTTGTCTGTCTTTATTAGGACCGAAGCCTTCATGCTGTACAGTAGAAGATGCCGGTGAAACTGACCCATTTTCCTTGTTGACTGGGTACAATTCTACTGTTCCTTTATGATAATTGGCTGTTACTACATAATTTTTTTCATTATCTACACTAACGTGACAAGGTGAGGCTCCTTCTGTTAGCTGACTATTTAATAAATGTAATTCACCTTGATCAGAAATGGAATAAGCCGCTACACCACCTTTATCTCCTTCTTTAATAACAGAATAAAGATACTGATTATCCTGGCTTATAGTCAAATATGTAGGATTGCCTAACTCAGCTGCTACTTGTACATCTTTAATTTCAGGTATTTCCGTATTTAAAGTAAAGCTGTAAATTCCTACGCTGTCTCCTTTTGTATAAGTACCAACATAGCCTTTCAATGAACTGCTAGATTTACTCATTTGGAACCCTCTTTTCAAAAGTTTTGTTGATAAGAAGGGAGATTTCAATGAAATCTCCCCTTTATAATACTATATCATAAAGTCATGATTTATAATTTTTCCCCATTCGTAGTAATAACATCCTTATACCAGTAGAAGGATTTTTTCTTCTTACGTTCTAATGTACCACTGCCATCATCATGTTTATCGACATAGATGAAACCATAGCGTTTCGAAAATTCGCCGGTTGATGCACTCACCAAGTCAATACATCCCCAGCTTGTATATCCCATCAAGTCGACACCGTCTTCAATCGCTTCAGCCATTGCTTTAATATGTTCACGTAAATAATCAATTCGATAGTCATCATTAATAGAGCCATCTTCTTCAACTTTATCGTACGCTCCTAGCCCATTTTCCACAACGAATAATGGAACTTGATATCTGCCATATAGTTTGTTTAATGAAATTCTAAGTCCAATTGGGTCAATTTCCCAACCCCAATCACTTGCTTTTAAGAATGGATTTTTTACACCGGACATAATATTTCCTTGAGTATTCTCTTGATCACTCTTGTCCTTCTTCTCTGTTCGGGACATATAATAACTGAAACCGATATAGTCTACTGTGTGCTTTTTAATAAGTTCAAGATCACCTTCATGGATGTCTAATTCAATATTATGCTTCTTGAAATAACGTTTGATGAATGTTGGATATTCACCACGTACTTGAACATCTGCACAAAAATAATTAAATATGTTTTCTTCCTGAAGTGCATACATCACATTTTCAGGATTACTATCGTAAGAATAAACTGGAGCAAATAAGATCATACAACCAATTTTGGCATCTGGGATTAATTCATGACACGCTTTTACCGCAATACTGCTCGCGACAAATTGATGATGATAAGCTTGGAATGTTGGTTGGTAACGATCCTCTTCTTTGTGGATCGCAAAGCCAAGCCCCATAATTGGCATTATCAAACCGCTGTTAATTTCATTAAACGTCATCCAATATTTCACTTTATTTTTATAACGTTTAAAAATCGCATTCACATATCTTTCAAAGAATGTAACAACTTGACGATCTCTCCAGCCTCCATATTCTTTTACTAAGTTAACTGGCATTTCATAATGCGAAATGGTGACAACCGGTTCAATTCCATATTTATGTAGTTCATCAAAAACACGATCATAGAAGGCTAATCCATCTTCATTTGGTTCTAACTCATCCCCATTTGGAAAAATCCGAGTCCATGCAATAGACATCCGATATGCTTTGAAACCCATTTCAGCAAATAATGCGATATCTTCTTTATATCGATGATAAAAATCAATCGCTTCATGATTAGGATAGTACTTACTCTCGTCAATTTGGAAGTCAAATCCTGGTGACTGCAAGATTGCTAAACGTTCTTTTCCTCCCGGAAGTACATCTGCAATATTCATCCCTTTATTTCCTTCGTGAAATCCACCTTCCAATTGGTTAGCAGCGGTTGCCCCACCCCACAAAAAAGATTCAGGAAATTTTTTACCATTCGTAGCCATTTTTCTTCCTCCTAATTTTTCACTTAATGTTCTACAAAAAAACAAAAAACCTAAGAAAGAATTTATCCTGCCGTAACAAGACTTTATGCTTTCTTAGGTTTTGCCTGCTTTACCAGTAACAATCCTGGAAAAATTATTATTCAATTTACATCTATTATAAACCTTCTATAAATGAATGACAAAGATTAAAGGTTTTCTCCGTTTGAACTAGCTTACTGGCCTTTTTCTCCCTTTTCAACATAACTCATGTCATTCACAGATTTAACAGTGTATTTACCATCTTTATATTCAACTTTTGTCACACTGGCATTTTCTAATTGAACAAGTGGCTGATCTGGAGCAATGATGGATATAAACGCATCAATTGACATGCCGTGGCTGACAATTAGAACATTCCCGCCACCTTTGTTTTCCTGTTTTTTCGCAATTTGATCGATTGAAGTTTTAAAGCGATCTGAAACTTGCTGCCAATTTTCAGCTTGTTTTGTTTCATCAATAGCTGAGATAGTGTCAACGATCTTTGGCAGGCCTAATTTCATGAGGCTTTCCATTGAATTTTGATTCAATGTCTTCATTATTTGACCCCACATAGCCCCATTTAAATCGCCTTCAAATTTACCAAAATAGACTTCTCGTAAATTTTTATCTTGATTTAGTTTTACATCTTTCTGACCACTGTTTTTCAAGACTAGATTAGCTGTTTCAATCGCTCTTCCACTATCACTGCTATAGGCAGCATCGAAAGTAATGTTTTCTAATTTTAAACCTTTACCTAAATCCTCCGCTACCTTTACACCATCTTCTGTTAACGGTGTATCTGACCAACCTTGAACCCGGTCGTTCGTATTAAAAATGGTTTTTCCGTGTCGTGTAATATAAAAGGTAACTTTGCTATCCTTATCTTTATTTTTTGTTTTTGTTGTTTCATCATTATTTTTAGATTGACTACAGGCGGCCAAAGAGAAAACAAGTAGTAGAGAAAACATTGTAACTATTAATTTTTTCATAGGTTCCCCTCCATATTTTCATTCTTCCTTATTAGGATTGCAGGAGGAATGCCCGCCTGCAATCATAGAGTTGGTATAATTACTTAATTGAGGTTTTCCCCGTTTGATTCAATTACGTTTTTGTACCAGTAAAAGCTTTTCTTCTTCATTCGATTTAGGGTTCCGTTTCCTTCATTATCTCGATCTACATAAATATAACCGTAGCGCTTCTTCATCTCACCAGTGGAAGCACTGACAATGTCAATCGGTCCCCAGCTTGTGTATCCGATCATTTCAACTCCGTCTTGAATCGCTTCTCCCATTGCAACAATGTGTTTTCTTAAGTACTCAATTCGATAGTCGTCAATAATTTCTCCTTCAGGTGTTACTTCATCGACAGCACCAAGCCCGTTTTCCACCACAAACAAAGGTTTTTGGTAACGGTCATACAACTGATTGGCGGTAATTCGGAAACCTTTTGCATCAATCGGCCATCCCCATTCAGACTTCTCTAAATATGGATTCTCTACTGAAGCAAACACATTTCCACTTGATATTTGTTTTAAAATTTCTGGATCTGTACTTGTTGCCCGACTTCCATAATAACTAAATCCGATATAATCAACCGTATGATTTTTCAAAAGCTCTTCATCACCAGCTTCCATTTCAATGGTTAGTTGATTATCTTCAAAAAATCTTTTTGCATAACCAGGATATTCTCCACGTGACTGTACATCAATAAAGAAGAATGATTCACGATCTTTTTCCATCGCCTTATAAACATCATCTGGGTTACAAGTATACGGGTAGGTCATTCCTGCAGCAAGCATACAACCAATTTTCGCATCCGGAATCATTTCATGGCATGCCTTAACTGCTAGTGCACTTGCTACAAGTTGGTGGTGAGCTGCTTGATATTGAATTTGTAATTTGTTTTCACCTTCTTTAAAAACAAGACCTGCTCCAACAAACGGTAGGTGAAGAAGCATATTAATTTCATTAAATGTCATCCAATATTTCACTTTGTCTTTATATCGTTTAAAAATTGTTTTCGCATATGTTTCAAATAGCACAACTAGTTTACGATTTCTCCAGCTTCCATACTCCTCAACTAAATGTATAGGTACATCAAAATGAGCAATCGTCACTACCGGTTCAATTCCATACTTCAAAAGCTCATCAAATAAGTCATCATAGAACTTCAAGCCTGCTTCATTTGGCTCTTGATCATCTCCATTTGGAAAAATTCTCGCCCATGATATTGACACACGCAATGCTTTAAATCCCATTTCTGCAAAAAGAGCAATATCCTCTTTAAAGCGGTGATAAAAGTCAATTGCTTCATGTGAAGGATAAAATTCACCTTCAATCGGCTTGAAGGATTCAATCTTCCCTGTCGCGATATCCCAACGGTTTTTCCCTGTTGGCATGACATCAATTGTAGTTAATCCCTTGCCATCTTCAAGATAGGCGCCTTCTACTTGATTCGCAGCGAGGGCACCACCCCATAAAAAATCTTTTGGAAATGTATTTTTTTTCATGATAAAGACTCCTTTTCTTTTGTAATATTATGAAGGGGAAGTAATCCTAGATTACAACCCTATTGTTATTTTCATTGTTAACCTGCAACTCGATCAATCGAGTACCCGCCTTCACATGCTTTTCACTGGTTGGAACCAGATCGTAATGCTCATGGTTTGTCACAACCACGGGTGTTGTTAATAAGAATCCTGCCTCTTTTATTTTGTCTATATCAAACCCAATTAGCAATTGCCCCTTTTCAACACGAGCGCCTTGCGTTGTATGGGCAGAAAAGTATTTCCCTTCCAACTGTACAGTGTCCATTCCAATATGGATTAAAATTTCTGCACCTTCGTCTGTAGTAATCCCAATCGCATGATTAGTTGGAAATAAGGCTGAAACCGTACCAGATACAGGCGAAACTAATTTACCTTCTGATGGTTCAATTGCTACGCCCTTTCCAAGTGCACCTGATGCAAAAGCAGCATCTTTTAGCTCAGATAAAGCTTTTACTTCGCCATTGAATGGACTTGAAATAATTTCGTTTTTCAGATGTTTTACAGCTTGTTTTTGTTCTGCAGTCGTTTGTGTTCCAACTGTTGCTCCTAAACCCTCAGCAAGTTTCTTTTCTTTTCCGCCAAATAAAGCAGTTAGAATATAACCTAGAATGAACGCTGCTACAGCTCCAATGACTGCCCCCCAAAGTCCCATTGTAATTCCTTCCTTTGGACTAATAAAGCTTGGGAAGGCAAATATGCCAAGACCGCCCATCATATATGATTTCGCGTGAAAGGCACCAATAATTCCTCCGCCGATAGCTGCTGCAATACAGCTAATGATAAACGGTTTTTTCCTTGGAAGCGTAATTCCATAAATCGCTGGCTCTGTTACACCAAAAATACCGGAAATAAATGCTGGAATACTTAATGATTTTAACTTTTTATCTTTTGTCTTAAGCATAATGGCAAGAACAGCACCAATTTGTGCAAATGTAGCGGCAAAAATTAATGCCAAGATTGTATCTTGACCCATGACCATAATATTATTAATTGCAATCGGGATAAGACCCCAGTGTAGGCCAAATATAACAAATACTTGCCAGAATGCTCCAAGGAAGATACCTGCAACAATTGGACTTAAACCAATTAACCAAAGGGTTAGTTGTCCGATAAGCTGCCCTGCCCATGTTGCAATTGGTCCAATAACAATAAATGTAAGTGGAACAATGATAAGCAAAGTGAAAAATGGAACTAAAAACATTTTTACAACATCAGGAATAACCTTTTTAAGCCAATTTTCCAATTTTGCTGCTACATAGGTAGAAATAATAATTGGAATTACTGATGAAGAATAAGACATTAAGATTACTGGAATCCCTAGAAAAGTTATATGAATTGGTGATTCAAACATCGTTCCAGCAAATAATGTGTACAACGGCTCACCAGCTGATAAACCAGATAGCGTTGGATAAACTAACGCTGCACCAATTGCCATCCCGATAAAATGACTTCCGCCAAATTTCTTCATTGCCGTATAACCAAGGAAGATTGGGAAGAAGTAGAACAACGCATCACCAACTGCATTTAGAATTTGATACGTTCCAGATTTATCACTAAACCAACCTAATGCGACAAATAAGGAGTTAAATCCTTTAATCATCCCTGTTGCTGCTAATACCCCTAATGTCGGAGTAAAGATACCGGAAATGATATCGATGAAACTATTAAACACGCCTTGCTTTTTCTTGTCCCCATCTTCTTCAACCGGTGATTGGTTTTGAAAACCTCCAATCTCTACAACATCTTTATACACATCAGGCACATGATTGCCGATGACTACTTGATACTGACCACCGCTTTTCATGACCGTAACGACGCCATCCATATTTTTTAGAACATCTGTATTGGCTTTCCCCTCATCCTTTAATTTAAATCGTAAACGAGTAATACAATGGACAACACTATTTACATTTTCTTTGCCGCCGACATTTTCAATAATATCTTTAGCTAGTTGTTCATATTTCATAAAATGACCCTTCTTTCTTGTTATCATTTTGAATAAAAAAACCTGAACCAATCTGAATACGCATGTATATGCCTTTCCAGATTAGTTCAGGTTATGCCCAGATAGGTAACATTCCTAAACGAAGTTATTAAATTTGTTTGAATGAAAGATCCGCCTCCTTATTGTAAAAATGTAAGCTGCTTGTATTGAACAGCCAACAAAAAAACCTAAATTGCACGTCAATAAAAGACGGAGCAATTTAGGTTTAGCCTGCATTACCAGTAACAATCCTAAAAGAATTTACTTATTAATTTAGATTTATTTTAACAGCGCTTTCACCATATGTCAACGCTTTCTTAAAAATCATTTTAAAGTACTTTTAATCGGATTCTTCCTTCATTTTTTGGCGGTTCGTAACCCGATGGATGTGCACTGTTAAATAAATTTCCTCGTCTTTCGTTAATTCCCAATTAAACTGATTACTTAAATAAGCGGTGATTTTTTTTGCGCATGCATATGCATCCGGATACTTTAATTGGATCTGCTCAAAAAAGAATTGATCGACTGATTCATCCAATTTTTCTTTGCGGACAAACCGAACAGCGAAGAAGCGAAGATGAGTTAAAAACCGTTCGTAATTCACTGAATTCTCGTCTAATTCCATTTTAAAATGGTATTTTACGATATTCAAAATTGTATTAACCATCTCTGTAATTTGAACAGCTGCTGCCATGTTATCGCCCGATAACTGACTATTAACTAAATGAAGGGCAATAGATGCTGCCTCGTCTTCCCCGAGGGCGATACCTGTATCCTTTTTGATAATCTCGAGGGCTCTTAGTGCGATTTGATACTCCCGCTTATAATATTTACGAATTTCCCATTGTAATGGATTTTTCAAATGAATCCCTTGCTTATACCTGCTGATCGCAAAACTTAAGTGATCGGTCAATGCAACGTATAAATACTCATCTAATTTGTAAGGAAGATGATCCTGGGCATAGTCCATAATTTTTGAAGCAATGTTCAAATATCGTTCTGACGTATCCCTTAATAATTTTGCAAGCTTTTCGGAAATTCCTTGAGTCTCCAAAACAAATGTCTTCTCAACTTTAGCAGCATCGAAAGTTTCTCCGACCTTTTTTTGAAAAGCCAATCCCCTACCCATAACGACAATTTCCTGATTGCATTCATTTTCCGATATAACGACATTATTATTTAATATTTTTTTAATTTTCATTTCCCACTCGCCCTTGATTAAAATATTTTAGAATCAAAAACAATAAAAAACCTAAATTTGTTTATAAGAATATCATTAATGATACCCCTTTCACAAACTTAGGTTTTGCCTGCCGAACAGTAACAATCCATATTTTAATTGTACATGCTTTGCTTCAATTTTAACAATATTGCTTTATATCTGTCAATAACACATTACTACGGAACTATTTACTAACAGAAATTTTTACAGCTATGATCGTGTAGAATTTTGTCCAGATGGATGCTCACTTCTAAACTGCCTTGGTGTTACACCAACGAATTTTTTAAAAACCTTTATAAAATAGCTTTGATCATTAAAATTTAGCCATGTACTGATATCAGAAATCGGATGTTTTGTTATTACTAGCAGTTTTTTTGCTTCTTCTATTCGCTGCTGTTGAATATATTCGCTAATTGAGATACCTACTTCCTTTTTAAAAAGGGATGATAAGTAATTGGGACTCAAACAACACATTTCTGCAAGATTATTGAGTGTAATGTCGCCATAAAGATGGTTATAAATATAATGCTGACATTCGATTATCGGAGTAGAATATTTTGCTTTGTTTAATTGGGATACACGATTGGTAAAATCCTTTATAGCTTCTTCTGTCACTTTTAATATTGCTTTTAAACTTCTTAATTCCTCTAGTCGTTGAATATAGAAATCACTTAAAGTAAATGCGGTTTCATCGTTTAATCCGCCTTCGATGGCCGCTCTGCAAACTAGAGCAATTCCCGTTATCATTAAATTTTTTTCACTTCTTAAACGATTCCGTTTCGACAATAATCCTAGTTCTGCTTCACCAACAATGGAATAATCAAAAACATCCTTTAATTTATCGACGCGTCCGTTCTTAACATAATCTAGCAAAACCCTTTCATATGAAAGATTGGAATGAAAAAGAAAATTCCTTCTACCTTTAGATAGCTCAAGATCTAGATCTGCTACTTCAATTAAGTCGGGAGTTAGGTCTTGATTGTTTTGTACAACAAATGTTTCATCTAATTTTTTACGATAAATTAAATAATACATTAATAAACTAATCGTCAGCAGTTGCTGCTTATCCATAATAGGAACGGATTGATAATATTCAATAAGCTGCCTTTTATTCACCTCCCCTTTAAAAGCGTCCATAATTTTGGTAATCGTTTCACCGGATATTTTTGACTCAAGGACTGGTCCGACAATAATAGTGCCTATAAAAAGGTTGGATTTTTTAAGATTTATAAAGAAAAAATTCAAATTTGAATTTGTAAAAAAGATAGGAAAATCATTTGGATCATCTTCATAAGTGTATACACTTATCTGTTCCATAAAAGGGGCATAATATGGATTCTCCCGCAAATCACTTCTTGAGAATTCATATTCAAATTCACCAAATTGATTAACATTATACACTGATATGTTATGAGCTTTGTAAATTAGCTCGCATATATATTGTAAATCAGCTACGTTTATCTCCATCTATGTTTAATAATCTCCTTCAAATTCATTCCATTAAATAAATACTATTAATCGTAAGATAATACAATAAATTAATCATTACAAGGGATATACTAGGTCATGTATTAAATAATTGACAAGGGGAGATATACATGGAATTATCAAATAAAATTGCTGTTATCACCGGGGCAGGAAGTGGAATCGGAAGAGCAAGCAGTTTGAAACTTGCCGAAAACGACGCAACTGTTGTATTAGTCGATTTCAATAAGGAAACTGGGGAAGAAACATTAAAACTAGTGAAAGAACAAGGCGGCGAAGGAATCTTCGTTCAAGCAGATGTTTCGAAAACTGAAGATGTACAAAACTATGTAAACAAAGCAGTCGAAACATACGGACGTATTGATATATTTTTCAATAATGCAGGTATTATCCAAAAGTTTGCTCCATTCACTTCGGTAGAGGAATCCGAATTTGATCGCATTATGGATATTAACGTAAAAGGAGTCTTCCTTGGAATGAAATATGTGTTAAAAGTAATGGAGGGACAAGGAAGCGGCTCTATTATTAACACTGCTTCTACTGCAGGGGTTCGTCCTGAACATAGTGTAGCTGTATATTCTGCAAGTAAACATGCAGTTGTAGGATTTACAAAGGGTGCTGCAATGGAATATGCAAAAAAAGGAATCCGCATTAATGCCCTTTGTCCCGGCGGTGTGAGAACTGCTTTAACAACTGGTGTAGAAGCACAGTTTGCACAAGGCGGTTACGTGCCAGACGAAGTTTCCAATATGAGAATGGGCCGTTATGCTGATCCGAAAGAGCTCGCTGAGATGGTTGCTTTTCTAGCTTCAGATAAAGCAAGCTATATGACAGGTTCGATTGTTCTTGTAGATGGTGGATTAACATTATAAACCCTATTTAGAAAAACTTCATGGCTGTATTACTTTAAAGAATATTCAGTATAGATATTGCATCAAAACTTCAAGCAAAGAGTAGGCGTCTAAAACGCTGTCTCTTTGCTTTTTTATTTTATTTGGCCACCCACTCGTTTATTTCTGACTACTTCCAGCTTACATATACTGGTATGTTGCGATTTCCAAGATCATTTGGTGGAAAGATTTTTAGTAATTCTTTATTGAGGCTTACTTTCTTATTACTTATTCTTTACTCTATCCCAGTTGGATTCCACCATCAATTAATGGATCCGGGAATATCTACCTTTTGGAAGTCCCTCCAGGTTGTATTGACAATGATAGCTTCAGATGAATCAAGGAACTGTGCTTGCAGCAGATGCAGGCTGGACAGCGGCGTTTTAATTTATATATAAACGTTTGGATTTAAACTCCAAGCGTTTTTTTGCTGGTTAAAAAGCCAGTAGGCATAATTTTTCCGATTAATCTTCATAAGTTTCGGTCATCAAAACCATGAAAACTACTACATTAATTTTTTTAATAATCCATTTTCGAATCGAGGGTGAGTACAATGAAAACGATTGTGATTGAAAAATATGGCGGCAAAGAGGAACTTAAGGAAAAAGAAATGCAACAACCGACACCAAAAGAAAATCAAGTTGTGGTGAAGCTTCATGCAACTTCCATTAATCCGATTGATTGGAAACTGAGAGAAGGATATTTAAAAGAAATGTTACCTTTTGATTTCCCTATTATTTTAGGATGGGATGCAGCGGGAGACATTGTTGAATTAGGTAGTAATGTGAGAAATTTTAAAATTGGAGACAAGGTCTTTGCTCGTCCAGAGACTACAAATAGAGGAACTTATGCTGAATTTACAGCAATTGATTCTCATCTCCTAGCCAAAATTCCAGATAATATTAGCTATGAAGAAGCGGCATGTGTACCATTAACTGGATTAACCGCTTGGCAATGTTTATTTGAGTTTGGCGATGTAAAAAAAGGAGAAAAAGTACTTATACATGCGGGTGCAGGTGGAGTTGGAACATTCGCCATCCAATTGGCAAAAAATGCGGGGGCTTATGTTGCTACAACTGCTAGTGCAAGGAACTCTGATTTTTTGAAATCCCTCGGTGCTGATGAGGTAATTGATTATAAAACACAAGATTTTGAAAGCATTCTGCATCAATTTGACTTCGTTCTTGACTCATTAGGGGGAGAAGTACAGGAAAAAAGCTTTACCGTTTTAAAGGAAGGGGGCCGATTAGCATCTATCGTTTCTAAACCTGATCAACAAAAAGCTTTACAAAAAAATATTAAATCTGATCTTGTTTGGCTGATTCCTAATGGAGAACAATTAAAAAAACTTGCTGAACTTCTCCAAGATGAGAAACTTAAAGTGATCATCGGACATACCTTTCCACTATCAGCGGAAGGAATCAAAGAAGCTCACGCACTCAGTGAAACTCACCATGCAAAAGGGAAGATAGTTATTAAAATACTATAAAAAATGCATATTTCTCTCATTCTAATAAATAATATATGCATGTAGAGAAAGACTAAAAAGAAAAAAGGATGATGAAAAATGACGAAAATTGGTATTGTAGTTGGAAGTCTACGAAAAGAATCTTTATCTAAAAAAATTGCGAAAAATGTTGCCTCGCTATTTCCTGAAGGTTATGAAACAGAGTTTGTCGAAATCGGCAATCTCGCATTATATAATGAGGAGTATGATGGTAATTCCCCATCAGAATATACCACCTTCCGCAACACGATAAAGGGAGTTGACGCTGTTTTATTTGTAACCCCTGAATATAACCGTTCTGTACCAGGAGTATTAAAAAACGCGCTTGATGTAGGTTCAAGACCGTATGGCGAAAGTGTGTGGAATGGCAAACCAGCAGCGATTATTAGCCAATCTATAAGTAATTTGAGCGGATTTGGTGCAAACCACCATTTACGCCAATCACTAACATTTTTAAATATGCCGATTGTTCAACAACCAGAAGTCTATCTAGCCAATTCAGCAAACTTAATAGATGAAAACGGTAAAATAAACAATGATGGAACAGTTCAATTTTTGCAAACTTTTGTGAATGCCTTTGTTGAATTAATTAAAAAATATCAATCATAAGGACTTTTTTTAAAATTTCAGTAATAGTATTTAAATGAAACCGATCTCTCTTAGCAAGAGGATCGGTTTTTTCTTTTCGTTCAGTTTTCTCCAAATATCGAATTTTCGCCTTCTTCTCCCAACAATCCTCGTTTCCAATTGATTAGATGTTTTTCAGGCTTAGCTTGAGGTACATCATTTGCAGAAATGTTGCTTCATGTTCCCCATAAACTGCTTTGGAGATACTTCTTTAGTATATACACTGGTTCTTGTTCCTCAAGCAGCTGCAGCAAGTACAACTGCTGGAGATGATGCCGCATAATCTTTCCGATGATGCTCACCCACACCAAAAATATCCAAGCCTACTTGGTCAGCTAGAACTATTTCATCCACTACCTCACGCAATCTTTGTGCGTGGCTAATTACTTTACCGGTTACCACATCCGGAGTTGTTTCGACAAACGTACTTACGCCTATTCCATTTATATTATCTTCCTTTCGGCTAACAGTTTATATATATTTAATTGATGTAACTATTATATGTTTTTTATAGGCAAAACACTATTTACCAATCCTATTTTTCTTATGTTAACCAAAAGGAAGCTACTCACTTTCTTTAGGAAGAATCCCCTTAGTAATTTTATATAAAACTTTATATAAGGCTGTTACTCCTAAACCCATTGATACAATGATAATAATCACTTGACTTATGAACGTCAGAACCGGATGGAGGGAATATCCCCTAATCCATTTGCCACCAAAATAAATGCAAGAAAAACTCAATATTATCGTTAAAAGAAAGGCCAAAGATACACCTACCAATTGAATATTTGTAAGCTTTCTTAAGATTTCTTTGTTTTTCTGTATTTTATAAATGATAACTAGAATAGATAGAATCATTAAGAGCAGATCCTCCATACAAACACCCCTTTAAAACAAATATTTCTTTATCAATTGCCAAGTTGGATGAAACGAAGCGAGCAGAAGACAAGAATACCAAAAAAGTCAGTTATAAATACGGAAAATATACAATTGAATCTGTGGGCTATGTAGGAGAAGAGAAAGTAATACTCTCTTCTTATTTTAGAAGATACATATAATTTTTGATGAATATCCATTAGAAAGAGCGGGATTATTTTAAAATACCGCCCTTTCTAATGCAATATTGATTGTCAGATATGAAAGAGCCTCCAGTCAAATGAACAAAAATAACTCAATCCCTTTCCCTTGCTCTCTGTGTATCTCTAATATTCTTTTGAACCGTTATCGCAGCAAATAAACTAAGCACAAATGCCATACCATAAAATCCCTTTTCACTTAAATCAATACTTCCTGCATTGTATAAACCGATAACCATTAATGCAATTGCTACAATAAGCGCAAACCAACTAATTCCATAATAAATAGTAGTAACTGGTATTCCCTCATCTTTATCTCTTACTGCTTTTTGTAAGGATACCGCTGAGTAGAGCCCGAATATTAAGACCGCAAAGTAATAGCCTTTTTCATTTAATAGCATCGTTGCATTAAACAAGCCTATTAGATATGCCGCAACACCTACTAATAGCGCTGCCCAAGAGGCCCCTTTGAAAGCTGGAGTCGGTTCTCCCTCTTTCCTTTCTATCTTCAATTTTGAATCATTTTGTTTACCCTTTTCAAATAAAATCTCATTATCATTAGACATTGAATACCTCACCCCCACTTTTTTTCTAATAAAAACAGAGCACCAGATAGTAGTGCTCCTACCTAAATATATTATACAGAATTTTCTTGCAATCAGCAGATGATTTTCCCCTGATTTCCTATTAAAATTTTAGTTTTCGGAGTTGTCAAAATAACCTTCTTCGTTTGTTTTAGAAAGTATACAAGCTGCGACTAAATGTTAAGGAAAAAATTACTTGTGGTAATCAAAATTCCCCATCAAATGGTGTGAACGGAATATTGAATCTGTTCTCTATGACACGAAGCCGTTGATTGACTCGTTGAAGTCGGCGCTGTAATTGATTAATTTCTCTTTCTTGGCGTTCATTTTGCCTTTCAAGCTGAGTGACACGACGTTCCAACTGCCGCCATTGTGGAAGTTGAAGTAGCTGTGATACTTGTGTATTGCGATCATAATAGTCCTGATACTCGTCATATGGGTTATATTCGTATGGGACGGACGGTATTTGATAATTGACAAACGGATACATATGGGCATCTCTCCTTATGGGTTAATACCCTATAATTTATGTAGGCATTTTCTAAATGAAACGGCGAATACCCAGAGTTCCCCTATTTCCTTAGTCTATTATCTTCAGTAAAAAGACGATTGCTTTCTCGAATGATGAATTCCATGTAATCTAATGCGTCTTTTCGTCTCGCAAAAACTGATGTGTAAAAGGATTTTTTATTTCCCTTCCGTAATCTCATTGATTCATTGATAATCTTATGCCATTTTTGAGGAACGGTCCTTAACGCGTATTCTCCAGCCCCTACTTTTGAGGTTATATCCTTTTCCCGGAATGTATAATAAAGACGGGATACGCCTAATACTCCCCATTCGATCATTCCTAAATTAAAAAATAACCCAATGTATTTTAAAGAGAGGAACTGTTTACAATCATTCGCCCAGTTACGCCAATATGTATTCAGATTAGCGCGCATATTTTCTATTAAGACATCCCAATTTACATCAAAATTAACATTTTCAAGTTTTTCGCCTCTCACAGTAACCCCGTATTTTTTTAATTGATAGGCATCAATGGAGTTTTGATCAAACTTCTTAAATCCTTGGAACTTTCCATCGTTAAAATAGGGGCATAACGGAGTATTTTTATTGGGAGATTCCAAATCAATTTGAAGAATATACACCCCATCTAAAGTCGTATGAGGAAATCTTTTTTGCATATGATAATGTATGTCTTTCAACCTATGTATCTCTATTTCACTCATTTCTCTTTTCACAACAGCTATGAAATCAATATCGCTTTGTCTTTCATTATATTCTCCTAATGATGTAGAACCATAAAGATAATAGGAATCAAGCAAATTAGGCAATTTTGACTCAAAAAAATCAAAATAAACCGATAAGACTTCATTTACCCTTACTGGAATATGATTCATTTGATTTTCCTCCGTTAGATTTCAGAAATTTATCTTCAGCCAAAATGTATGGCTATATTAAATTTATTGTACAACAGCTATTTCCTACGTGGTACAATTATCCAATAACATTCGAAAGAGGGTTTGAATATGTCTTGGGTTTCTATCTTTACTTCTACTTTACCTTTACTTGCGATTCTTTTTTACGTTGTTCCAATCGTATTTGTCATTTGGTTTCTACTGCGGTTCATTAGATTGCAGCAAGAAAGAAATGATATTTTAAGAAGCATATTGAAGAAACTAGATCAACGAAATCAGTAGATGGGGGAACCTGTCTTTTTTATTTGAAATATTAGCCCCTAGACGAAAAAAAGCCCTTCAGTTAAGAAGGAACTTTCCAAATTTCCAAAAACTCATTTATATTATTCGAGATTAATAAATAATTTACACAAAAGGGGATCTTCGGTAAGATTTTGTTCTTATTCTCTTACCTTCAAATAAACCGCTGCAAAACCATTCCCTTCCCATTCTCCACTTCTACTTCAGCAAATGCACCATTAATGAAAGTGATTTGCGGTGGGACATGACCGCAATCGATGTCATATATAATTGGGACTTGCAGTTCAGCTGACAGTTCCTCATAAATATCTTCAGCTGTATAATTATCCACTGGCTGATTAGCTGGACTTCTGCCAAACATAATTCCCGAGCAGCCTTCAAACCAGCCAGCTAGCCTCATTTGAACTAATGATCGCCGTAAATCAGCGGTTGTTAATTCACAATTTTCTAGGTACCACAGGATAGGTTCGCCATTCGTATATTTTTTTCGAAAATCCGCCACATCTCCATACGGCGTTCCGATTAAATGTCTAATGACATCAATGCATCCGCCCAGCAATCGACCTTCTATTTTCACATCTTTATTCGTAGTCGTTTTCCACTCTGTTTCTTCTGTTAAATGAAACACACATGGGGATGGATTGTCGTGTTGCCAATTCTTTTGAAACTTGTTAGAGGAATATTGACGTACCTCTTCCCCAGGTTTTGTGGATAAAACTGTTTCCCACATCGCGGTCGTCTCATCCGTCACTTCCCCTCTTAAGTCGATGATATTCGTTCCATGGGCTGTTGCTATTCCCGTTTTTAACGTGATAGCCATTAATAGAACACTTAGATCCGAATAACCGAGCACCCACTTATTTTTCATTTGCTCAAAGTCAATGTATTCGAGAATTTCGATTAACAATTCTCCACCCCACGGCGGAATAATTGCTTGTATTTGCTCATTCTGCATCATGTCAGTAAATTCAGCCGCACGTATTTTTGCTGGTGCTGATTTTGCTTTTTCCTGTGTCCATACAGTATCGCCGCAAATAATTGAATAACCTTTCTGTTCCATACGATCACATGCCGATTTAATCAAATCATGTAATTCCGCTTCTACGCCCGAAGAAGGAGCGGTGATGCCAATTGTTGCGCCTTTTTCTAAAATGGGGTATTTCACATAAAAACCTCCTTAAAAAGATGAATAGAAAACTACATTCTGGAAACATTAACTTCGAGGTGAAAAAAATGAAAAAAATAACAGTTTTATTAGCATGCTTACTCGTGTTCGGAAATGCTTCCATTGTAATGGCGGAACCAGCTAATCAAGGTCAACAAAATAAAATGACGGCAAACTTTAATAAAATATTCGCTGAAGTAATTTCCCCTTATGTGACGGAAGTCGTAAAAAAGGAAAATGGCGACCAGGCAACTTGGACGTTAGACAAAATGCAGAAGTTAACAATTAACAATAACTTCTCCGTTAAGCCTCCTAAACGAATTTACGAGGTGAAAATGACGGTTAAAGTAACCGACCCGACGAAGACTCAACCACATATTGATACAATTTTATTAAAAGTAGACCCACAGGCTGATCCAAAAAATGCGGTCGAATTAATCGAATACACTCATTCTGAAAAATAGGGGGCAACGAGCCTCCTATTTCTTTCCCCTGTTATTAACGAGAAATAATAAACACACCGCCACAATGTGAAATTGCATGAAATTCACATTTACAAACATCACTCAAAGCCGATGCAATCTCTTCATTAACGAAATAAAATTCATCAGGATCCCAATAAGCTAAACTTTCCTGCCTGCATTCTTCGAGCTTTTCACGTGTTTCAAAAGCGATATCTCCAATGTAAATCGCCCCATGTTCATTGAGTAATGGCAGCAATTCCTTAATAAACTCCACCTTATTCTCGTCAGTTAGATGATGTAATGCGTAGGTGCTGATAATCGATTCATACCGTTTCGCTTTTACCCCATCAGGTAAACCTTGTGAAAAATCACATTCGATTAAATGGGCATGCGGCATTTTTTCTTTAGCAATTTCAATCATTTTCGCGGAAAAATCAATTCCGTCAATATGTTGCCCATGTTCATATAATTTTGTTGTTAAAACTCCTGTTCCAAATCCGATATCCAAAACATGAGATGAAGGTTTTTGCATCACCTCATTAAAAATTGTATTTAAAATCTCTTTGTAGCCGGCAAAAGGATATTGATTATTTTCCTCACTTAGTTGAACCGTTTGGTCATAATCATTTGCCCATAAATCAAAACCTTGTTTACTTAACATGTAACTACTCCTTTCAATCCCAAACCTGATCTAATTTATCTGAGTAAAACTCAATCGCCCGTTTGTAGCTTACCAATTGAGGATCATTCGATGTTTCAGCTATACTTTTTAAAAGAATTTCCATCGCTTGATTATGGTCCTTTAAGTTGAATAAGGTCATAGCGTAGAATACCCGTATTGCATGGTTATGCGGAAATAACTCGATTCCTTTTAAAAAAGTACGTCTTGACTTCTCATATTCACCTAATGTTCGGTATGTACTTCCTAATCCAAGCAATGCTCCCTCTAAATCTTCCCCTTCAAGCCCCAATGAAATCGCCTTTTCATAGTAAGGAACAGCTTCACGTTCTTCACCTAGCACATCATAACTCCAGGCACATTGGTAGTTTATTACGGGATCACCGTGATGCTCTTTGGCTAATTGAATCAGTAGTTCATTCGATTCTATTAAATGTCCCTCTTCTCTTAGTTGGATTGCTTTCTCCATTTCGTGTTTCGTATACATTTGTGGCCTCCAACTTGAAAAATCTATGTGTATCCGGACTTTCCTTATATATTTTTGTCCTTTTTCTTGTAAAATCTTTATGCATCCGGCGCTTTCCTATACATTTTGGCCATCCCTTTTATAAAATCTATATGCAGCACTGACTCTCTTCACTCTATTTTCCCCTTCGATACTTACATATTACTAATCTCATAATTAATCCATTCGTCATTTGTTTGCTGGCCGCCCATTTTTTCATATAAGGACTGACCGATTAGATTATCATGTGCGGTTTGCCATGACATTGCCGCATAGTCATTAGCTTTTGTATAGGCTAAACTTTCCTTGAATAATTGCTCTCCAATCTTCATACCTCTCGTTTTGGGAGCGACAAATAAATCATTTAATATCGCAATTTTCTTCACTCTTGTCGTACTAAAAGTGAAGTATAATGTGGAGAATCCGATCAGTTTTCCTTCTAATTCTGCAACAAACTGTACGCCGACTTCAGGATTAGATAATAAATGTTCAATTAAGTTTCGAAGCTCCTTCTCTTCAGGACGCGGTCTTTTATAAAAATCAACGATATATTGGAGCATTAGGTCGATTAGTTCATCGATATCTTTCCGACGTGCTCTTCGAATCGATAAATAATTCATTCGCTCGTCCTCCTCGGTTTAATTTATCTCGTTTACTTCGACGATTGAACAGAAATATGAATGCGAACCTTCTGATCCAATACTTTGCATACAGCCTTTTCGAGATCAGCTTGAAAATGTTTCCTAATCCAGTCTGCCGAGAATTCATTAACCGCACAAACCAGCATTTCATTTTCGCTTAATCTATCGATTGTTGCTTTACTAAACCAAGTCTTAATCGCATTAGGTTCGAGAGATAACTTTAATTCATCTAGTACCTCTTCCCAAAGTCCGACTTTTTCTGTATGTATTTTTTTTGAATGGGTCAATATTCTTGCTCCTTTCAAATTACATTTACCAATTTCCATCTCCCATACATTCGACAAAATGGTGGGTAATTCCTTTTTCCTAACATAAGAAAAGCAGTTGTTTATATATCTGTTAAAAATTGTTCAAAGCTGAACAAACTTTTCTTCTATGAATTATGATAAACTTATATGGCAGATAACCTTGGAAAAAGGAAAGAGGATAACTATGCGAAGCGATGTAAAGATCGATAAAAGTGTTCAAAGTACGTCTAGCGCAGTCTCAAAACAATCGCTAACGACCATTTTGGCACAGACGGTTAAGACCGGTATTATTAAATCAAACTTATTAGCCATGTTTGCAGGGTTAACATTGGCTTTATTTATAAATGATTATAGCCCGCTTGAGAAGATTCCTGAGATCATTTTAGCGATGATCGGATCAGCTCTAGTGATAGGTGCTGCAGGTGCTTTTAATAATTTATATGACCGTGATATTGATTCCATTATGGAACGGACAAAAAATCGCCCAACAGTAACAGGTGCACTGCAGCCAAAAACTGTACTCCTGCTTGCTATCATCATGTCCGTAGTAGGATTAGTATCCCTTGCATTTACAACACCACTTGCCGCACTCTTCGGGCTTCTTGGTTTATTCTTCTATGTTGTGCCTTATACAATGTGGACGAAACGCCGTACCATTTATAATACGGAAGTTGGAAGTATTTCAGGAGCAATGCCTCCACTTATTGGCTGGGCAGCGATTACAACTAACATGATGCATCCAGCACTTCTAGGCCTGTTTGTCATCATGGTTCTTTGGCAAATGCCTCATTTTTATGCAATTGCCATCCGCAAGTATGATGATTATAAAGCAGCAAATGTTCCAATGCTTCCTGTCGTTAAAGGATTTAAGCGAACTTATATACAAACAAATATCTACTTGATTGCTTTAATTGCTGCAAGTTTTCTTTTTATCACATTTAGCATCGGGATTATGTTAGTCGCACTCATTTTAAGTATTGCCTGGCTTATCTTAAGTATTGTTGGCTATAAAAAAATGACAACTAAAAAATGGGCGACAACAATGTTTATTTTTTCACTTAATCATCTCACTATTCTTTTTGCGACCATCATTGTTTATTCCTTTATTGGAAGTACATTTTTATAGGGCTGTCTCGTTAAGATAAGTAGTTTTCGATAACATGGATAAAATCTAAAATCGCAGCACAAATAACATTATAATTAGCACAAAAGCTTGGGATTTTTTTCTCAAGCTTTTGTTAACTAATGGAGAAGTTGTACAAGCTCATTTAGACGCTAAATCGAGTTTGATAAATAAGCGGAAAAATTTCTCTTATTTAAGAAATAGCACTGAAAATACCTCAAATAGCCGGAAAGATTCCGACTATTAACTTGAAAAACGCAAAAATAAGTAATTTTGCTTTGCTTAATCGGAAAAACTCCGCTTATATTCCCCGAACCGAGATCCATTCTGCTATTTTACCGGAAAATATCCGCTTATTTTGATTATCCTCAAAAAGGACATTAATTGGTCTACCGAAACGGAACTACTTATCGTTAAGAGAAGCCCCTTTTTTTAAACTGCTCCTTTAATAATCTTATAAATACTTCCAGTGCTTTCGTTTGAAAGGAAGTTCGTAAGACGACTGAAAAACTTCTTTTAAAAGGAGTATCTTTAACAGGGAGAGTTTTTAACAATCCCATCGAAATTTCCTTTCTTATTGCCAGTTGAGACAAAAGAGTGATGCCCAATCCGGATTCTACGGTTTCTTTTATTAATTGGGTACTGCCGAATTCCATCGTATCTGTTGGAGCTATGGATAACCGTTTGAAAATGGTTTCTGTTGCCTCTCGCGTTCCTGAGCCTATTTCGCGGATAATCCATGTTTCCTTCTCTAAGTCGGAAATTGGGATCTCCTTTTTTTGCAAAGATAAAGGATGAGTGGAAGAGGCAACAACATACATCATATCTTCGGTAAAAGATTCAATTGAAAGATGCGGGTCCTTATATTCTCCCTCAATAATTCCGACATCCAGTTGGTGACCAATAACTAACTCTGAGATCTCTTTCGTATTCCCAATTGTAATCTTAGGTTTAATGAGTGGAAATTGTTGATGGAGTTTCGCAATTAAGTGTGGCAGCACATATTCACCGAATGTATAGCTCGCTCCAATAGACAGCGGTCCACTTGCCCGATTCGTCAAATCGTCAATGAGGCCCTGCATTTTCGAATAAAGTCCTAAAATTTCCTTTGCGTGATAGTACACAATCTCACCTGCTTTATTTAAGCGAACGAATTTATTGCTCCGATCAAGCAGCTTTGCCCCATAAGATCGTTCCAATGCTTGTATGTATTGACTCACTGCAGGCTGCGTCATATGAAGCTCCTCGGCCGCACGTGAAAAATTCCCCTTATCTACAACCGTGACAAACACGAGTAAATGCTGATCCATCATAGCTTCCCTCCCCCCTTTATAAGTTTTACTTATTATGAACATCATATATATTTATTTTCCTTATCGTCAATGATGAATTATCGTAATAGTATAGAATAATTTTGGAGGTGTTGACATGGAAGAAAGAGCAAAAGTACTTGAACCGATGGAACCGAAGCGAAAACCGTCTTCCCTCCTTTGGGTCGGTGGCATTGCATTTACCTTTTTTATTGCTTTACTTGGCTTCTTTTTAGCAAAAGTCCCAGGATTCGATCATGTCGGCCAGCTTGCATCCGCGATAGTGATTGCTATTGTGTTCCGACAATTTTTTGGATACCCGGAAGCGATTCGATCGGGAATTAATTTTTCATCGAAGAAGCTTTTGAGATTCGCTATTATTTTATACGGATTAAAATTAAATATTAATACGGTGTTTCAAGACGGAATCGGTCTGCTTATTCGTGATGTAGGTGTGATCGCCTTTGCGATTCTCTTTACGATGTGGCTTGCTAAAGTGTTTAAAGCGGATAAAACAATTTCCCTTTTATTAGGAGTCGGAACCGGAGTGTGTGGGGCCGCTGCGATTGCCGCTGTCGCTCCAATCATTAAATCAAAGGACGAAGAGACTGCAATTGGAGTTGGAATTATTGCTTTAGTTGGAACAATCTTTGCCATTGCTTATACAATTCTTCGCCCTATTTTACCATTAACCCCTGTCGAGTATGGGATTTGGTCTGGCACAAGTTTACACGAAATTGCCCATGTGGCCTTAGCCGCTGCACCGGGTGGAGAGGATTCCTTAGCAATCGGTTTACTAGCTAAACTAGGACGTGTTTTCCTTCTTGTTCCGCTTTGCTTTATTTTCATGTATTTTGTGAATCGAAAAAAACACGGGAAAGAAACTGCTGGAAATAAAATTGAATTTCCATGGTTCTTAATTGGGTTTATCGTTATGAGTCTATTCGGAAGCTATGTTCTTGGAAGTCAGATCCCTGTATCCGACGGCTTTACGAATGGCGTTTCCAATGTAACAACATGGTGTCTAACTGCTGCCATGGTCGGCCTTGGCCTTAACGTCAGCATAAAAGACCTTCGCACCAAAGCCCTGCGACCACTTATCGCCATGGTCATCACATCGATCTGTCTTAGCGTCATCGTTTACTTTATCGTGTAAAAATTTTCATAAAACAAAAAAGCCTATAGAATGTAAAAAGACTAGATCACATTTAGGAACCAAGACTTTATATAAATAATAAGCGGAGAATTTCCGTCTATTGTATATAAGGGTGGGTTAAGATGTAGATATAAGCGGAGTTATTCCGATTAACTGCTCTAAATGAGCCAAAATCCAAAGATTTGGATGAGGTAAGCGGAAAAACTCCCCTTATTTTTAGGGAAATATGAGTATTTCCCTAAATTAACGGAATTTTTCCGTTTATTTTTCAAACTCGGTAAAATCAACCTTCAGTTATAAGTACAAACCCTCCTACCAAATTTGGACAGTTTTTTACCCCTTAATTTTAATTTGCTAATCGTGTGTTTTTTTAATAATTTTTTACAATAAACAGAGGTTTTTCAATAAATAGAAATATTTAAATAACATACGCGCTCATATCTAATAATTGAAAACAGGAGGAAATTCTATATGATACATCGAACAATACACCGAAAGATTATTGGGTTAAATGCACTTTTTATTTTGACTATATAATCAAGGTGCGTCCATCAAATGAAAAACTTTATTATAATATCGGTATCTTTAGTCTTAGTATTAATTAGTGGTTGCTCTCAAACAAGTTCAAAAGGAAGTAAGGATTTTATGGAGATTGTAGGTGATAAATCGGTATCTAAAATAGAAGTGATTGACGGGAGAAATGGAAACCGACACACTATTACTGAAAAAGACAAAATACAACAATTTATTCAACTTCTTAATGAAAAAGAATATAAAGAAATGGAAAATCACGAAAAAACAAAAGGTTATATATATAAAGCCGTTCTCTCTTCCAACAATAAAGAATTTAATATAACCTTCCTAGATAATGAAATTAAAATAAATGATACTTATTATTCACTTAATAAGCCCATTGGGGAAAAAGATATATCAAGTTTAATAAAAGAGGATTGATTACTATTGGTCAATCCTCTTTTTTCACGACATTTATCAGCCAACCCAATTGTATTAGTAATACCATTTAGCATCAGTGCATCTCTTTGTAAAAAGAGCAATGTTTACGAAAAGCGCCTTAAATCACAAATTCCTTATACCTTTCATAATCACTCTCTTTACATTCCAACACAAGCTTCGTTCCCGTTTCCTCATAACTCATCCCCATCACATTTGCATGATCTTTAAAATAGGAAATAATCCTTCCTTGATCATAAGGAACTAACATTTCACACTGAACATAATCTGTGAAAATTTCCTTCCTAATCAACTCGATTAATTCATCGATTCCAATTCTTTGTTTTGCAGATAGAAATACATCTTCACCGCGAATCATCGGAATTTGAACATCCATTAAATCAGATTTATTGTACGCATAGATGGTTGGAATGTTTTCAATTCCAATATCCTTTAATGTTTCATTCGTAATGTCCATAAGCCGTTCATAATTCGGATTGGAATAATCAACGACATGAATTAATAAGTCACTTTCTGCTACTTCCTCTAAAGTCGATCGAAATGCTTTAACAAGATGGTGAGGGAGCTTACTAACAAATCCGACGGTATCCGTTAGTAAAAATGACTTTTGGTCAGCTAAAGAAATGCTTCGAACTGAAGTTTCCAATGTCGCAAATAGCATATCCTTTTCAAATACCTGCTTATTTTCTAGTGGGTTAAATTTTTCTACCAACGCATTCATAATGGTTGATTTCCCCGCGTTTGTATAGCCAACGAGCGAAACAACAGGCACATCATTTTTCTTCCGTTGTTTACGTTGTGTTTTCCGATGGGCAACTAAATGCTCCAATTCTTTATTTAAGGCAACGATTTTTGCCTCAATTTTTCGACGATCAAGTTCTAACTTTGTTTCTCCGGCACCTCTGTTGGCCAAGCCAGATCCACCACCCTGACGACCTAAAGATGCACGAAGACCGACTAAGCGCGGTAGCATATATTGCAGCTGGGCAACCTCTACTTGCAGCTGTGCCTCTTTCGTTCGCGCACGTTCAGCAAAAATATCTAATATTAAAATCGTCCGGTCAATAACCTTACAATCAATATCCGCCTCTAAATTTCGAATTTGTGATGGTGATAATTCATCATTAAAAATAATGACATTTGCTTCTACCATCTCCCCAAGCGCACGAATTTCATCAATTTTTCCAGTCCCTACATAATGTGATTTATTGATTCTTTGAAGATTTTGTGTAATTTCTCCAACGACTTCGATATCACATGCTTCCGTTAAATTTCGAAGCTCTTCCATTGAATAGTCAAAATTGTCTTGATGGTTTAAATTAACCCCTACTAATATCGCTTTTTCCCTTAGTTCCATAAAATTGCTCCCTCCATTTTCTAAAAATAAACTTACAAATCTGCTCGCTGCACGCACCTGAGTATCGGATAATGTATATAATTCCCCAAAAATAAGGGAGCACCCTTATAAGCAGTTCCAAAAAAAGACAACAAAAAAAGAGGGCAGAATCGTTCCTCCCTCTTTATACTATAAATGTTTCAATAAAATAGGGTTCCTAAAAGTAGGCAGACCAATCCGATTACTCTGCACAGGATTAGCAGAGTCTTGCGCTATTTAATTAGCGGCACAAAGCCTTAAATCGGATTCTTACAAACTTCAAGGCTACCCCTCCGTTCTAAAAAAGTTATCTTAATATTACCACATCAATATGTAGATAACAATAAAGAAAAGAAAATCCTTATAGAAAAACAAAAAACCTAGCAAGGGGGGGTTTTCCTTGCTAGGCAACATCTATTTTCGAGTCAGGGGGGACTCGGATTAGATTACTTAATATAAAGCTTACCGCTCGCCAGTTTTGTTCCTACATTGCCATAATCGTCTTTTACTTTTACTTCGACTACCGCTCCATCTGCTTTTGTGCCATTTGGTACGGTCCAGTAGCCAACATAATGACCAGATGATGTTTCCATCATTGGCAATTCCGTTGCATTATCACTGGAAACGTTTGTTAAAGGCATGTGAATAGCGAATGTTGCTTTTAATCCCGGTGCACTATCAAATTCGATTTTGATTGAATCACCTTTCTTCAAATTCTTGTCAGCATCTGGCAATAGATTTTCGATTGCAGGTGCATCGTACTGTGCATGTACGGTTACCTTCTTCGTTACTTTATTGCCCGCTTTGTCTTGAGCAACGACTTTAATGACGTTTTCGCCATTTTCAAGCATCACACGTTTTGAATATTTACCATCGGTTACAGTAGCTTTTTGACCGTCAACTTTAACCCAATCAAGATTGGCGTCGCTGACCTTACCTTCAACAGTTACTGTTTCCTTATTTGTCTTAGAATCATTTTTCGGACTATCGATTATCAAATTCGGTTTTGTTTTGTCATACACCACTTTAACTGGTGCGGACGGTTCTGTTGAACCAGATTCCACAGAAGCTTTCGCTGTTAGGACATTTTCTCCTTCAGTTAGAGCCACATCTGCAGAGAATGTTCCTTTATCTGTTGCTTGAACAGTTTTCACCTCTTCACCATTGTTTAAGATGTGTACATTTGTTGAAGGTGAAGCAGTTCCTTCTACAGTTACTGTTCCTTCATTTGTAAATGAACCATCTTTAGGTGAAGTGATTGCTGGTACGTCCACTTCATAGCTTACACGGGCACGAATCATATAGTTTCCTTCATCTGCAGGAGATTGACTCCATGCTCCGCCTACGTATTGCCAGCTGCGTTTTGCATTTGGACTGCTTTCATCTGTTGCTAAGCCTGGAGAAGCAGTGTTAATTTTACTTTGAATGTAAACCATGTAGAAGTCACCATTTACTGAGATTCCTTCTCCAGATAAATCAACAACTGTCCACTCACCATTACGAAGTGCAGTCGCATTGATTGGACCAGCAATCTTCTTACCTGGTGCGCCATTAGTTCCTGTTGCATCCCAAACTTCTACTTTGAACTCTGTTCCACCTGGTACAGGCCATTCAGTATCCCAGAAACGGAACACTCCAGCTGTAACAATTGCCGTCTTTTTACCTTCAGGTAGTGACATTTTCACTGCCCAGCCATTACCCGCATCATAGAATGCACGCGCATTTTCAGCTGTACCATCGTCATAACCAATTTCTCCGCCAGGGTAACTAATGATTGGAACTAAATCAATATTAACGTTTGCTGTTTCTCCACCTTCTACCGTTACTTGTTTTTCTTGGCCATGATAGAATGGTGCAATGATTTTCAACGTATATGTGCCTTCATAAGCAGTTAATTCATAGTGTCCATTCGCATCCGTTTGTACCGGTGTCACCGCAGCGTCTTCAACAAGTAGAACCGTTGCACCTTGTAAAGGCTCCCCAGTCGATTTGTTTTTCACCGTACCACTAATATTTCCTTTTGGCAGCTCATCTAAAACAAAGTTAGCTGTTGCTACCCCATCATTTTCAATCGTTACACGTTGTTGCTTAGAACGGAATCCATATGCATCTGCTTGTATAGTATAGTCGCCAGCTGCATGTGTCATTTCATATTCGCCGTTAGCTGGATTTGTTGTTACTGAACGTCCAGTTTCTACTACACTTACTTGAGCATTCATCGGTAATAGTGTAGGATTAACTTGTTCCTCTTTCGCCGGAGGGGCATCCTTTTTAGGTAATTCTGGCTTAATTGAAGCTGGATTTACCTTTTCTTTTTTCATAGAATCCTTGTCATCGCCTTTTTCGACTCCAAGATTCATGTTGCCTTTGGAAGTTTTACTGCTAATCGAATTAGCGGAAAGCTTCACATCATCAATATACCAACCTTGTTTTTGTACACTTCCATCCGTAGTTACGTTGAAGCCAATGTAGATTCGTTGACCTGCGTAAGCAGATAGATCTACTTCTTGATCTGTCCATGCAGTTGTTGTTCCATTTAAACGTAGAAGCTGTGTCCAATTTTCCCTATCTGTTGAAACAAATACATGAGCGAAATCATAACGAGTTTCTAGCTCATACCAGTTTTTAAATTGAAGGTATGAATTACCTTCCGGAAGATCGATTGGCGGCATTACCAACGTCATGTTTGCACTGTTATCATAGTTTCCAGCAAGGTTTGTCGCATAAACCTTTTCACCGGAGGCAGCACTTCTTAGTCCGGAAGTTGGTACACCCCATTGCCATGAATCTTTTGTTCCAAAAGAGCTCCAGCCCGTTGGTGTAGATTCAAAGTCTTGAGAATAGCCAACAGTGATTCCAGGTTTCACTTCTACACTGTATTCATTACTTGTCACTTCATTATTACCAAAGTCATTCATTTTCCAACGATACGTTAAAGAAGGAGTAGCAATTTTATCCCCAGGAATCTTCGCGGAATATTCTCCAGATTTAAAATCACCTGATTTTCTTTGTGCATCAATGCTCTTCCATTCATTTCCTTCTTTATATTCCAAAGTAACTGAAGATACGCTAATATTATCACTTACTTGGACTGTTAAAGGTAAATCCATTCCTGCATATGTTTCAGTTGGTGCACTATGTTCGAAAGTTGGAGCTTCATTGTCATCCCCGTCTTTCGTTACTTGACCTTTCACTTTTCCTAGACCATTCATAATGGATGAAACTGCATCAAATGCATTCACTAATCCGTGTCCATAGCCATTGTTTGGACTTTCAGGGAAAGTGGTATCTGTTAAAGGCGTTGCAGTGTTCATTAAAATTTCTTCAATTTGATCAACTGTCAATGATGAGTTTACTTGCCGTAACAACGCAACTACAGCTGATACATGCGGTCCAGCCATCGAAGTTCCATTCCAACCGCCTTCATACACGCCTCCAGGTACAGAAGAACGAATATTTACTCCAGGTGCAGCAATATCAGGCTTTATTTCACCATATGGAGAAGGACCTTGTAAGGAGAAGCTTCCTAATTTATTGTTGATATCTGTTGCACCAGTCGCAAAGCTTTCAGGATAGTTTGCTGGATTTGCGATTGATCCTGGTCCACCAGGTTCAAATATGTCTGTGTTCCCCGCAGAGAATTCTGGGAAAATTTCCGCTGCTCGCCAGTTTTGAACCATTTCGCGATACCATTCATCAATTCCACGGCCGCCGCCCCATGAGTTATTGACAACATCTGGCGCCATTTCAGGATGTGGATTCCCTTGTGCATCCTTTGGAGCAAGAATCCATTCAGCAGCTTCTAGTAGATCTGCGTCTGTGCCACCCGTAGCTGTGAACGCTTTTACCGCAATCCACTTTGCTCCAGGAGCTACACCAATTTGGTTCGCCCCATTAGGCTCAGAACCGACCATTGTTCCCATTGTATGTGTACCATGTCCTTGGTCATCATACGGAGTAGACTGACCTGCAGTTGCATCAAACCAGTTCATTTCATGATTTGGGCTATTTGGGTTTGCTGCATTGTAACCACGATATTTTTCTTTTAATGCCGGGTGATCCCATTGTACACCTGTATCGATATTGGCGATGACCGTTCCCGATCCATCAATTCCCATATCCCAAACTTGTGGTGCACCTACGCGATCAATATTCCATTCAATATTGTTAGTGCCAGCTTTTTTCTCAGCTGTTTTTGCACTTTTTTCAGCTTTTGTATTCTTTTCAGCTTTTTGATCCTGTTTATTCGGTGCAGCTACACCTGTTTTATATAGCTGACGCGTTTCGTTCGGGAGGACTTTCGCTACCGCTTCAAAGCCAGCAAGCTTTTGCATGACTTCCTTCGTAGCTGTTATTGCCATCCCATTGACAATATAGAAGGATTCAAAATTCTTTACATTGCCGTTTTTCTTTTCCTTTTTTAAATACTTAATCACATCGTCTTGTGTTTCTATCGCAGTCGCTCTTAATTCGGAGACAACCGCTGATCGTTTTGCAAGCTTTGTTTTAATTCCTGACAGCTTCGCCTTTTTGGCATTGGTTGCCGCTTTTTTAGCAACTTTAGCTGTATCAGCCTGTTCCTTAAATTTGATTAAAAAGGTTACCTTTTCATCGGCTGTGTTGAACTTTTTAAGAAGTGCATCACTAATTTTCGACTTCGTAACACTCGAATCCAAAACCGATGTATGTGGTTTTTTCGTTACTGATAATGAAGCAGCATTCGCAAAACTTGGTGTTAAAAGCGAAACTGACATTAACACTGTGGCCAATACACTTGTGGCCTTCACAACCTTTTTCTTCCTCGGCATTCTTTTTCCTCCCCTTCAAAATAATTTGCTCTTTTCGTTCATGAAAAAAGCCTTTGACAATAGAAATGACAACTGTATCCTCCTTTCTCTAGACTTTCTTGGTGAAGGTTCTTAGTTGTCAACTTAAATATATCGCTTAGGTTTTAAAAAAATTGTCTAAATTTGTCGACTAAGGTCTGAATTTTCAGGATTTAGTCATTTCGTAGGAATGGAAATTATTAAGCAGGGGCAAAAGTACTAAATATTACCAGGAGTGTAATTTTTGTTACACAGCGAAAATATTGGCAAAATAACCCTTCTATTAATAAATCATATAGGGACTCCTTACTATGTTAAAAAAATTCCATTTCAACCCCCAAAAAAATATATACATCAACCTAGTAGGGATAATTATGAATCATTATTCATTGTCTGAATTAATCCGAAAGTCCTTGTAGTTGATAACAAAGAGTTTTATATTTTGGTAATACGAACTACTTTTGAGACTGTTTTATTAATGAGTATCCTTCTTTTGACATGCATTGGTATTCTATAATGACTTCTTTCGTATACTTGTACGATATATTTGACAAAATAGAAGGTCTCGAATGATACTAGTCAGTAGCAATAAGAAAAATGGAGGATAGGAATGAAGAAAACAAATAAACGAACTGTAACGATCGCCCTTTTTGTTGCAACCTTTTTGACTGCCATTGAAGGAACTATCGTTAGTACTGCAATGCCGACAATTGTCAGTAATTTAAAAGGGATCGAATTAATGAATTGGGTTTTTGCAATATATTTACTTACTTCTGCTGTAACTGTTCCGATTTTTGGAAAGCTTTCTGATTTATACGGCAGAAAATTTATTTTTACACTTGGTACAATTATTTTCCTTATTGGCTCTGCACTTTGTGGACTTTCACAAACGATGGAACAATTAATTATTTATCGTGCGATCCAAGGAATTGGTGCTGGTGCCATTTTGCCCGTCACAACTACGATTATCGGGGACATCTATCCATATGAAAAACGGGCAAAGGTACTAGGGTTTATGGGGGCCGCTTGGGGAATTGCCGGTGTTATTGGTCCACTTGTCGGTGGTTTTTTCGTCGATCAGCTATCATGGCATTGGATATTCTATATTAATGTTCCATTCGGAATTGCCGCGATGCTGATGGTTGGCTTTTCTTTGAAGGAAAATATCGAAAAAACGAAGAAAAAAATCGACTTTGCCGGTGCGATTACTTTTTCGATAGGTATGCTCGCCTTGCTTTATGCCTTACAACGCGGCGGCGATACGCATAATTGGACATCTCCATCGATTATTCTTTTGCTTATAAGTGCAATTATCTTACTTATATTATTCGTTTTTATTGAATCGAAAGCAAAAGAACCGATGATTCCATTACAGCTATTTCGTTTAAGGGCCATCTCGGTCGCTAATGCGGTTGGTTTTCTCGCAAGTTGTATATTAATTGGTATAACTGTTTATTTTCCGATGTGGGTTCAAGGGGTTATTGGCCACGGAGCTACTATTTCAGGTTTAATGTTGGCGCCAATGTCTCTTACATGGATGATTGGTTCATTTCTCGGCGGGCGAATGTTGCTGCGTCAAGGTGAACGTGTAACCGTTGCAGTCGGTATGGGAATTATCGTTATTTCGGCGATTTGGTTAATGTTTTTCTCGATTAACACACCTGAGCTATTTTTCTATTTATTAGCTGCATTAATCGGAGTTGGCTTCGGAATGGTTATGACGATAACGATGGTTAGTTCTCAGTCTGCAGTTGATTGGTCGATGCGCGGGGCGGCTACTGCATCTAATACGTTTTTCCGTACATTAGGACAGTCCGTCGGGGTGGCCATACTTGGAACTTACTTTAATTCGACCGTTGTAACAAAAACCGCACATTCCCATGTAAAAACAGATAGTCTTAATCAATTGATTAATCCTAACTTGGCACAGAAGCTGCCTGAAGAAGCACGATCTTCTTTAAGGGAAATTCTCGTGTTTGGTCTGCACCATCTATTTATTGCAATGATGGTGATTGCCTTATTAGGCTTCTTTGTTGCATTTTTATCTCCAAAATTAAAAGCAGAAGAAAGAGGATAAGTTAAAAGGAAGAGGCTGGTATCAAGTTTGATACCAGCCTTTTCAATCATTAATTATCAATAAATATTCACTTTTCCGCTAGATACCGTAACATCAATTGTATGCTTTCCTGAACCATGTTTTCCGTTCACTTTATGATTACCTACTTCTTGGCTTTCAAGTGGGAAATCACAAGAAATATCTCCACTGCTTACTTTTCCTTTCAAGGTGAAATCTGCATTATCAGGTAAATCAAGCGTGGCTAAACCTGAACTTACATGGACATTAATGGAATCCTCAAGCTTATCCATTTGAACATTTAATTTACCAGAAGATAGCGTCGCATCAAGTTCTCCTTCATAGCCATCCACATTGACAATACCAGAACTCATTCGAATTTCTCCCGTTTGAGTGGAGATAGAAGATAGATTTGCCATGCCTGATGAGCCATTATGTTTATACTGTTTTACATCTAAGTTTTCTAGATCTAACTGACCTGAACCCATATTCACGTTCATGTTTTTCAACTTCATTGGATCTTTTTTTGAAGGACCTTCCATTGTTAACTTCCCGGATCCGATCGTCACATTCAAATCGCGATTATATTCTCGAGGAACATGCACCGTCAGTTTGCTTTTGTTCCAAAACCCAAAATGTTGAAACCATTTCCGTTTTACTTCGATTCGAATAGTGTCTCCACTTCGATCAACATCTAATTTTCCTTTGCCCTCTAGTTCCGCTTTAACATCTTCCCGATCTTCTGGAATAATGACAGTATTCGAGCTATCGACCTTTAAATCAAGTAAGTCAATGTGTTTTATTGATTGAGTATGTGCATCACCCTTACTAAACGGAAACCAAGATGCCTCTTTTATACTCGAGCCGATAAAATATAAACCGACAAGAACGAGTAAAAATAATAATAATTTTTTCATTGCATATCGTCCTTTCCCTTCTTCTATACATACATCATATAGGAGTGGACAATCTTCCAACAATGCACTTTAGAATGAATATTCGTTCAGACTTGAGGCTTAGTGACTCCTGTTTTTAATTAAACACAAATAATCCTCAACAATTTCCCGATGACTTCCGACAATTTTCTCTGGTAATTGATGTGGGTCTATAAATAAGCAATCATTAATTTCTGTTTGGTCGGCCTGCATTTCCCCATGAAAGGTATTTGAATAGTAGGCAACAGTTACAGAGTAGAATTCATCACCATTTGCCGCCTTCATATAATAGTTTTTACCCGAGTAAACGTTAATAAGCTGTAAGTCATCAACAACTAATCTCGTCTCTTCATACACTTCCCGTTTTGCCGTTTCTTCCGCTGATTCTCCTAACTCCATCAGCCCTCCAGGAAGCCCCCATGATTCCTTTGGATACTTTCTTTGCTGTAACAGAATCCTCCCTTTTTCATCCACCATTACAACGACAGATCCTACTAAATTTAATGGTCTTGTTCCAACAAGCTTTCGTAATTCTTCAATATATCCCATTGTCTAACCTCTTCATTTTATTTTCACTGGTGTTATTGGCTGGCCGCCCTTTAACACTTGAATGATATTATTGGCGGCGATTTCAGCCATTTTTAGTCTTGTTGCTTCGCTTGCACTTCCGATATGAGGAAGGGTCACCACATTTGGCAATGATAAAAGCGGTGAATCTAAATCAATCGGTTCTTTTTCAAAAACATCTAAGCCGGCTGCCCAAAGTTCACCGTTTTTCAATGCATGATATAAAGCACTTTCATCAACAATTCCACCCCGTGCAGTGTTAATTAAAATTGCGGTCTTTTTCATCTGTTTAAATTCTTTTTCGCCTATTAAGTGATGGACCTCCGGACTATAAGGAAGTAGAAGACTGATGAAATCTGCTTGTTGTAGTAATGATTCAAATTCACAGTATTCAACCCCTAATTTCTTTTCTATTTCAGTTTTTCGCGAACGATTATAGTAAAGGATATTCATTCCAAACCCGATTGCTCTTCTAGCAAGCGCTTGTCCAATCCTTCCCATTCCGATAATTCCTAGCGTGGCACCATAAATATCTCTACCTGTTAGTTGCATTGGTGACCATGTTTTCCAATCACCTTTACGTAAATATTCAGATGCTTCGACTAATCTTCTTGCCGTCGCCATCATTAATGCAAAAGTAAGATCCGCGGTCGTTTCTGTGAGCACTCCCGGGGTATTCGTCACAATCACGTCATGTTTATTAGCATATGTCACATCGATATTATTAAATCCTACGGCCATATTACTAATGATTTTTAGCTTTGGTGCCTGCTGGATCACTTCTTCATCGATCGTTTCTGTTAAAAGACAGAACAACCCTTCAATATCGCGAACTTCCTGTAATAAAAGTTCCCGAGGTACTGGAGTCTCCTCTTCTTCCCACATACGGACGGTCGCAAACTCAGTTAATTGATCGTAAATTACTTCTGGTATTTTACGAGTTATATAAATTTTTGGTTTCATTGTTTACACCTCATTTGTCGTATCCCTCCATATCTTCTAGATACAATTGGAGTTTTCCTTTATCATTTTAAATGATCATTTAAAATATTTTCTTCCAGTACAGAAAATGTGTCCCCGTACACCTTCGTAATATGTTTTTCACCCCAATCACATAAAGCATTCAATATACTTTCTAAACTCCATCCATAATCACTTAGCTCATATTCCACTTTAGGAGGGATTTGTTGATATACGATACGATTGATGACGCCATCCTCCTCAAGTTCTCTTAGTTGCTGCGTCAGCATCTTTTGTGTAATATTCGGCATTAACCGTTTTAATTCACTCGTCCGCTTCTTCCCATGTGTTAAATGGCAAAGAATCACACATTTCCACTTCCCACCGATCACTTCTAACGTCGCTTCAACTGATATATTGTATTTCTTTTTCTGCATTGTAATCCTCCTCATCCTATAGGTACTTTTAAGTGCCTATATTACTTTTTTGTACCTATATTACAAAAAAGTGCGTACTTTTCATTAAGATCGTTATATCTCATAATATCATTTGCCGGTTAATTTTTTCTATTCACACACACATTTGTGTTTTTATTCACTTTTTATAGAGGAGGAGAGAGTTCATGTCACTGGATAAAAGAAGAAGTACATTCGCACTATTGGCTCTAGCAGTAAGTGCATTCGCGATTGGTACAACGGAATTTATAAGTGTGGGATTATTGCCACTTATTGCAGATGATTTACACATTCCTGTTACTACAGCAGGTTTAACTGTTTCATTATATGCGTTAGGAGTTACTTTCGGAGCACCAATCCTTACAGCTGTTACCTCAAGGATACCACGGAAAGCCTTATTACTTTGGATTATGGTTGTTTTTATCATCGGCAATAGCATTGCTAGCAGTGCAACTACTATTGCTGTACTGCTAATTGCAAGAGTGATTTCAGCATTTTCACATGGTGTATTTATGTCTATCGGTTCGACCATTGCAGCTGATTTAGTTCCGGAAAACCGCAGGGCAAGTGCAATTTCAATTATGTTTACAGGACTTACAGTTGCAACAGTAACCGGTGTTCCATTTGGTACATTTATTGGGCAACAATTCGGATGGAGAATCGCCTTCATTGTAATAATTATCGTCGGTGTAATTGCTTTTATCGCTAATAGTATTTTAATACCGTCTGATTTAAGAAAATCCGTTACTCGGACAAGCTTTCGTGATCAATTTAAATTAGTTACCAACAGTCGTCTACTTTTGCTATTTATAATTACAGCCTTAGGGTATGGAGGAACATTTGTTGTCTTTACTTATCTTTCTCCATTATTACAAGAAATTACTGGCTTTAAGGAAGGTACTGTTGCAGCCATTTTACTAATTTACGGAATTATGATTGCCATTGGTAACATGATCGGAGGAAAATTATCCAATCGAAACCCTATAGATGCACTATTCTATATGTTTATTGTTCAGGCAGTCGTTCTTTTTGTATTAACATTCACAGCACCATATAAGCTAGCTGGATTAATAACTATTCTCTTTATGGGATTATTAGCTTTCATGAATGTACCCGGCCTACAAGTGTATGTAGTCATGTTGGCTGAACGATTTGTGCCATCAGCAATTGATGTCGCATCAGCAATAAATATTGCCGCATTTAATGCAGGGATAGCAATTGGCTCTTATTTGGGCGGCATCATCATCCATTCCATGGGAATCATTCACACAGCTTGGATAGGTTCATTAATGGTCGTAGGTGCGGTAATTCTTACTGGAATTAGTCGCACGTTAGAACGAAAAGATCAAAAAAATATAATTCACTAAAACAAAACAAATTAATTCATAATTTTTCCAACAGATTCTAGGAGATTATTTAAAATGATAAAAAACTTACAAGATACAACAACATTGCATAATGGTGTAAAAATGCCTTGGTTAGGACTTGGTGTATTTAAAGTACCAAATGATGACACCATTCATTCAGTTTCATCAGCAATCAAAAATGGATATCGGAGTATCGATACAGCTGCTGTATATGAAAATGAAGAAGGCGTAGGCATCGGAATTCGTGAAGGATTAAAAGCAGCGGGCATATCTCGCGAAGAATTATTTGTTACATCCAAAGTTTGGAATGCAGACTTAGGATACGAAAAAACACTTGAAGCATTTAATACAAGTCTAACTAAACTTGGATTAGATTACTTAGATCTTTATCTTATTCACTGGCCAGTTGAGGGAAAATATAAAGATTCTTGGAAAGCATTAGAAACCCTTTATCAAGAAGGAAAAGTTAAAGCAATCGGCGTAAGCAACTTCCAAATTCATCATCTGCAAAACTTAATGGAGGATGCAGAAATTAAACCAATGGTGAACCAAGTGGAACTGCACCCACGTTTATCCCAAAAAGAACTTCTCGCTTTTTGTAAACAGCATCAACTTCAATTGGAAGCATGGTCACCTTTAATGCAAGGCCAGTTACTAGATAACTTTACATTACAAGAAATAGGAACAAAATATAATAAATCAGTCGCTCAAGTAATTTTACGATGGGATTTGCAAAATGGTATTATCACAATACCTAAATCAACAAAAGAACACCGAATTATTGAAAACTCTACCATCTTTGATTTTGAATTATCAGCTGATGATATGAAACGAATCGATAGTTTAAATGAGAACCATCGTGTGGGACCAGATCCTGATAACTTTGATTTCTAAAAAGATTACGTAAAGATTCGATAGAAAAAGCAGAGCAAATCATATGGGGTTTGCTCTGCTTCTTTTTAGCTATATCACAACTGATCCAACGCTTGTTGTAAATCCTCCCAAATATCTTCCCACGCTTCGAGCCCTACAGACAGACGAATGAGTTGGTCGGTTATCCCCATTTTCAAACGTTCCTCTTCAGGTACGACTGCATGGGTCATTGTTGCTGGATGCTGAATGAGTGATTCCGAATCACCTAAGCTGACAGCGATTTTAATTAATTGGCAGTGATTTAAAAAGGCTTGGGCCTCTTCTTTTGTTCCATCAATTTCAAAGCTGATCATTCCACCAGGATGCTTCATTTGACGATTAGCCAGCTCATATTGTGGAAAATCCGGATCCCCAGGAAAGTACATCGTCTTTACTTTCGGATGCTTTTTCAGTTGGACTGCTATTTTTTTCGCATTTTCACAATGGCGATCAAGTCTCACTGGTAATGTTTTTAACCCTCTAATGAGCAACCAGGCATCGAATGGGCTAATGATTCCTCCAATATCTTTCAGCGTCGTCATGGCCATTTCACCCATTTCTTCCTTCCTGCCAACGACAATCCCAGCAATCACGTCACCATGTCCACCAATATATTTCGTTGCACTATGGATGACATAATCACATCCTAATGTTAATGGCTGCTGTAAGTACGGAGAACAAAACGTATTATCAACGACGACCGGGATGCCTTTTTCCTTTGCAACCCGAGAAACCATCTCTAAATCTACGAGCTTCATCGTCGGATTAATCGGTGTTTCAATATAAATACAGGTTGTATTATCGCGAATCGCTGCGCGGACCGTTTCTTCATCGGCAAAATGGATAAGATCATGCTGAATTTGATGCTTCTTTTTCATTAATTGCAGCAGCCCAAATGTACAGCCATATATTCCTTCCGAACAAAGAATGTGATCACCTGTTTTCGTTAAGTAAAAAAGAGTTGCAGATACAGCAGCCATTCCTGATCCGAAGGCAAGTGCGACCTCCCCTTTTTCCAAGGCTGCCATTCTTTCCTCAAGTACTTTTACGGTAGGATTTCCTAAACGTGAATAAACATACCCCTCCGACTCTCCCGCAAATCGACGTTCTCCCTCTGCGGCTGACGGAAATGTAAAGGTGGACGTTTGAAATAGCGGCGGAACAAGGCTGCCTTGATGTTGCAGCGAATCATATCCACAATGAATAACCTCTGTTTCAAACCTCTTTTGCTTCCCCATTTGTGTAACCTCCCCCTAAAAATATGAAGCTCTATATCTATCATATGCTAATTAAAAAGATATTGGAAGCGTTTTCACAATTAGGAAGGAGTGGTACATTGATAATTAAACTGATCATTTATAACTAAGCAATTGTTTTTTTGGTTTTACATTTCATCCCGCATTTACAAAGAATACTATGTTTTAAGTATTTTATTTTTGTATGACATATAGGACAAATTGTTTTGTTTAACATATTCGAACACTCCTTTTACATTACGATCACCTTATATAAAATATGCACTATTTAAAAATAGGTACCCGTCTGCAAACGGATACCTACTCTAACCTGAGAATTTGAGAAATAAATTGAGATTACTATACTACTTTTATAAATATGCTATTAAACTTCTTGAGGTAGAGGTAATCCTAGACCTTCAGCTATGCGATTTCCATATTCCGGATCTGCTTTATAAAAATGCTGAATTTGACGAAGCTTAATTTCTTCTACCTTCACAGGCTTCATTGCTTCAACGATATTTGCAACTAAGCGTGTACGCTCTTCCTCACTTAGCAAACGATACAAATCACCCGCTTGAGTATAATGGTCGAATTGATCATAAGCAACAGCATCCGCATATCCCGAAACAGCATAAGCAGCCTGTTTGTCTTCCGGTGATTCTGCCGGCCCATCGAAGCTATTTGGTTCGTAATATACGGAGCCTCCACCATTATTACCAAAACGCATTTGGCCATCACGTTGATAGTTATTTACTTCATTTTTCGGACGGTTGATTGGTAATTGATTATGGTTCGCACCTACACGGTAACGGTGGGCATCAGCATATGCAAACAAACGGCCTTGCAACATCTTATCTGGTGATACATCGACACCAGGTACTAATGTTCCAGGTGAGAATGTCGCTTGTTCGACTTCAGCAAAATAGTTTTCCGGATTACGATCAAGCACCATTCGACCGACTTCAATTAATGGATAGTCTTTTTGTGACCATACCTTCGTCACATCAAATGGATCAAAGCGATACGTATTAGCGTCCTCTAGAGGCATAATTTGTACATATAACTTCCACTCTGGGAAGTCGCCTTTTTCAATCGCATTAAATAGATCTTCTGTATGATAATCAGGATTTTCTCCCGCTAATTTAGCCGCTAAATCAGGTGCTAAGTTTTTCACACCTTGTTCAGTTCTAAAATGATATTTAATCCAAACGCCTTCGCCTTCTTCATTCACCCATTTAAATGTATGGCTTCCGTAGCCATGCATATGGCGGAATGTAGCAGGTATTCCACGGTCAGACATCAAAATCGTTACTTGATGTAAAGATTCAGGTGATAAAGACCAGAAATCCCAAATCGCTGTAGGGTTTTTCAAATGTGTTTGCGGATCACGCTTTTGTGTATGAATGAAATCAGGGAATTTGATTGCATCACGAATAAAGAAAACAGGGGTGTTATTCCCTACGATATCGTAGTTGCCATCCTCTGTATAAAATTTAACTGCAAAGCCGCGAGGATCACGAACTGTATCAGCAGAACCATTTTCACCAGCTACTGTTGAGAAACGGATGAATAATGGTGTACGTTTACCCACTCCATTAAATACTTTTGCTTTCGTGTATTGTGAAACATCATTTGTTACTTCAAAATATCCGTGTGCACCCGCACCTTTGGCATGAACAACACGTTCCGGTACACGTTCTCTATTAAAATGAGCTAATTTCTCTAGTAAATGTACGTCTTGAATTAATGTCGGTCCACGGGAGCCAGCTGTCATTGAATTTTGATTATCTCCTACTGGTGCACCCCAACTTGTCGTTAACTTCTTATTTGTACTCAATCAAATCACCTCATCAAGTTATTTTGACTATGAAACTATAATAACACTTATTAAAATAAAATCAATACTTTTTTATAATAATTATAATTTAGTAAGAAATACTAAATGATTACCTCTCTCTTTCCCACTACACATGTTATTCATAAGTACAAGATTTATGTCCAAAATAACAAATACTTATGGGTATTTATAAAAATTATTAAATTTACTAATGAAATATATAGAGCTAATCTAAAAGCAAGAACAGGGAGGGATTGGCGATGACAATCAATTTTCAGAATCCAAACGACCATTTTACCTATGCAAGAAGAGAAGCGGACTCTTCTTGGATACAATTTGTTAAGCAGATATGCGATATTAAAGGAAAAAGAGTGCTAGATATCGGTTGTGGCGGTGGAATTTATGCAAAAGCTCTAGCAGATATGGGGGCCTTGCATGTAACCTGCCTGGATTTTTCAGAAAAGATGCTTTCTGCTGCAAAAGTTAATTTGCAATCCTATCAAAATATTGAATTCAGGCTAGGCAATGCCTTACAAACGGGATTGCCTAGTGAACAATACGATATCGTGCTCATACGTGCAGTTATCCATCATCTAAATGATATTGAAACTTGTTTTCAAGAAATCTTTCGTATATTAAAACGTGGAGGCTCATGCATGATTCAAGATCGTACACCTGATGATTGCTTAGTTGAAGGAAGTACTGAACATATTAGGGGATATTTTTTTACAAAATACCCACAGTTAGTAGAAAAGGAAATTTCGCGAAGACATTCCGGCGAGAATGTTCGTGATGCATTGAAGCACACTGGCTTTGAAACATTTTCTGAACATACATTGTGGGAAACAAGGAGGAACTATAAAACGCGGCAAGAACTTTTTGATGATGTAATAAATCGAACAGGTCGTTCCATCCTTCATGAGCTAAATGATTATCAATTGCAAGACCTAGTCGATTATCTGAAGGAAAAGTTACCCGGCCATCAACCGATTGTTGAAAAAGATCGTTGGACGATTTGGAAGGCGGATAAAAAATAATTATAAGATTGGTCTATTTCTTAATTTGATTCATTTTAGAAGAATGTATATACCTAGGCTTCCTTATACATTTTGGCGTTGAATCTATGAAAATGTATAAGGATCGGCTCTATGCTTATACATTTTTTCTTTCTCCCCATGAAAATCTATACGTATCCTCCCTTTCCTTATACATTTTTCCCTCTTCCCATGAAAATCTATACGCATCCTCCCTTTCCTTATACATTTTCCCTTCTTCCCATAAAAATCTATACGTATCCTCTCTTTCCTTATACATTTTTCCCTTCTTTCCATGAGAAACTATATGCATCCATTCCTTCCTTATACATTTTTCCCTTCTTTCCATGAAATCCTATCACAACTTCGTCTTGATATTAGCGGAACTAGAAAACAAAGCAATCAAAAAGACCAAATCGATATACGATTTGGTCCGTTTTATTCAATGTATTTTCATAAAATCAGGGACACCTACTTACATTTTCGCAAATTCATCCACCAATTCACTAAATTGCTTCAGCGCATTTTGTATCGGCTCTGGTGATGTTAAGTCGACACCTGTTTTTTTCAACAATTCTAACGGATAATCCGAGCTGCCGCTTTTCAAGAATTCAAGATAAGACGCTAAAGTTTCTTGGTCTCCTTTTAAAATTCGATCCGCTAAATGAATGGCAGATGCAAAGCCTGTTGCATATTTATAAACGTAAAATGGGCGATAGAAGTGAGGAATTCTCGACCAACCATATTTCACCTCATCATCGAAAACAACGCAATCTCCATTATATTCGCGGAATAATGATTCATAGATCTCACTGAACACGTTCGCATTTAATGCTTCTCCCTTTTCAGCTTTCTCATGAGTAATTTTTTCAAACTCGGCAAACATTACTTGGGTAAATAGTGTTCCTTTAAATTTATCAATAAAATGATTGATCAGGTATTTTCGCACTTTTTCATCCTCTACTTGTTCAAGTAAATAGTGAATGAGCAATACTTCATTTACTGTTGATGCAACTTCTGCTACAAAAATGCTATATTTTGCTGTAATTTGCGGCTGAGTTTTATGTGAAAAATGACTGTGCATCGCATGCCCCATTTCATGCACGAGTGTAAATAAACTATTTAAGTCATCATGATGATTTAATAAGACAAATGGATGTACCCCATATACGCCTAAATTATAGGCACCTGTACGTTTTCCGGGTGTTTCCCGCACATCAATATATCTTGCATCTTTAAAGGACTCCAGTGTTCTCGTATACTCTTCCCCGAGTGGCGAAAGCGCTTTAAGCATCGTGGCATATGCCTGTTCAAAGCAGATGTCTTGTTCAGCCCCTTCCACTAAAGGAACAGATAAATCATATTGGCGCAGTTCCTCTACACCGAGCATTTCTCTACGTATTTCCGAGTAGCGATGCATTGGTGCGATATGCGCTTTAGTCGTTGCAATTAAATTTTCATATACTTCCTTTGGAACGGAATCACTAAATAATGCCTTTTCCAATGCGGAAGGATAGTTTCGCATTCGTGCAATCGTGGCATTATTTTTCACCGCTGCTGCTAAAGTGGATGCAATCGAGTTTTTCAACTGAACATATGGTTGGTAATAGGCTTTATACGCTTCTTTTCGTTTGTTCCGATCCTTATTTTCAATCAGTTTGGAGTACATCCCTCGTGTCAGTTCTACTTTTTTCCCATCCTCATTGGTCACTTCTCCAAATTTAATATCTGCATTATTTATCATGCTATATGTATGACTAGGTGAAGAAAGTGCTTCTCCTAACTGAGAGATGACTTCTTCTTTTTCTTTACTTAATACATGTGCTTTATAGCGATATGCTTCAAACAAATCTCTTTCAAAATAAGTTAAACCCTCTTCTTCTGCAATATACTTCTTTAATGTAGCTTCTTCCAAACTTAATAGAAATGGCATAAAAAAAGAAGTGGCCGCACTCAATTTTACACCTAATTGCTTGGTGCGATCTTGTAGTGACTGGGCAAATGAATTACGTGTATCAATATCAACTTGTAACATTGCATAGGCAGCTACTTTGTTAAAAGAAAAAGATACCTTTTCGTTTTCTGACAAATAGGATAATAAAGTTTGGCCATTATGGATATTCCCATCGTATTTCTTCAATCCTTCTGCCATTTGTCCGATCTTTTGTACGTCTGCTTCCCACTCTTCTATAGAAGGATAAATATCCTCTAATTTCCACTTTTCACCCTCCGGCACATCACTTCTTGATGCATAGGTAATCATCAAAACACTCCCTTGTTTCTCGTAAATCTTTTACGTTGATACTATTTACTATAACCGATAACAACTCAAATAGTTAGAATTTTTCGTAAGTACATTTTCCTATTTTTTGGTGAACCTCTCCAACTCCCTCAGTTTGATACGTTTATCTCTTAAATGCTCACTTATTCGCAGGATTTCATAACCCTTGAATTAAATTAGTTGATAAATGAAATGAGTTCAGTTTATTTTGGCTCCGTGAAGGCATAGTTAAATAAAGGAGTTAGCTACTACTCCACATTTTACCATATAATGTACATCTCCACGCCGCCCCTGGAGGCTTTCCCTCCCATGTCTCAACGGGTCATTCGCCCTCTCATTCCTTCGTCATGCCTATCCAAGGGGTGGAGGCCAGTTATGCTAAATCGAATGGGGCACATTGCCCTTTTGTTGGAGAAACCTGGTACTCCGTACATATTTGAAATCCTACGAATAAGACAATATTCAAAATCTATGTTAAGTATTTTAAATGATACATTTTATATAACGATTGTTTATTTTTATGCTGCTAATACTTGGACTTTATTTGGACAGTAAGATTCGTTTCGTCGTGCTATTCCTACAATAATCCTTGCTAGTTTGCCTATCAGTTTCATTATTGATTTCATTTTCTTTATCTTCTTAACCCTCACATTATGGGAATGGATAGCTTTAAACTCAGGGTTATTCACCACAAGGCTCATAGTTGCTAAGTAGAGGAAGCGTCGAAGTCTTGACCTACCACGTTTCGAAATGACAATCTGCCCTTTCCATTTACCTGAACTTGCTTCAGCTAGGTGTAGTCCTGCATGACGTAACAGAGAATTTCCATGAGAAATTTGAATGGCACGAATAAAATAACGGGCCCCTATATTATATGAAGCTTGTAAATCTGCATGATACACTTTTCCTGTTGTAAACGTAGCGAGGTCTTTTTTAGCATTTCGTTGCACTTTTCCAGAGCCATCAAATGCTAAAGCACTTGTATTTCGAGCGTTAATCCTTGAAATTCTCATTCCTAGGTAATGGGCCATTTCTTCGACTTTATTTTGTATGCCTTTCTTTCGCCAATACCGAAGTTTGAAACGGAGTTTTTTCGCACCCCAAAATCCTTTAGGCATTTTCATTTGATCAAGGTACTCAAATACAATCACATCACACTTATGCTCCTTTGCGAATTTGACGATTCCATGTGAAGTATCGTTCACGATTTGTTTTTGCAGACCATTTATTCTTCTCCAAAAATTTGGTGCAGTAATCCTCCCTGAAATGGATTGTGCT
>NZ_NAZB01000041.1:0-918 GCF_003055045.1 Heyndrickxia sporothermodurans | reverse complement strand
GCCGCGCTATGATAAAATGACGGCAAATCGTGAAATAATTTTTTTACTTCCATCAGTTGCAGCTGGTGGGATTATTTTTTTGTTCATCTTTTCGATAAATGATTAGTACATCAGAACTCCATGAACCCTCTAAAGCACTTGTACTGAATTTAATATCGATGACTTCTAAATCAGGATTATGACCTAACCATCTATTAACCTGTTCAGTGATATCCTCACCAATGATTTGTTTTACCGCGATAGTTCCTGCTACTCCCATTTCCATTGTTTTCACCTCCCCTCAAGTTAGAACTAAAATCGTTCATCAAATTTCGCAAAGTGTCTAAAAAGGAAAGCCTGGTTAGGCTTGTTGAAGATAATCTTCGCAATGCGTATTAAAACTTACTTTAGATTAGAATTAAATACACTCTAAATACTCTTTTTTTCCTTTGAAATTATTTTCATAATCATTCAGTTGCTTTTCACCATTTATCAATTTGTCGAACGCTTTTTTTGTATCTTCATAACTTTTAAAAGTTAATTCGAATCTAAATCTTTCATTACGATTAGGAGAAAAAGAACCATCCAATGTTTGTTTAGATTTTGGATAAGATGCAAGTGTAGAACCGTATGGCATAAATGAATAATCCGTACTCCATTCCTCTATTTGAATAAGTGTTCCATCTAACATCATTCCCTTTTCTAATACTTCCATTTTCATTCTCCTTTTTATCAAAATTGGTTAAGATCCTCTCCTTGCAACGTGTCGACATGCTGCATGTAATTGTTTTTAGGAGTAGGTTTCTTCACATCGTCCAATACAATGGCTAATAGCACCGTGAATAAAATAAGAAGGCTTAGAATTAATACTGCGCTTATTAGCAACTCGAACCACTTCACGATTTTCCTCACCCCTTATCCTTAATCACTCCGTAAATC
>NZ_NAZB01000040.1:0-3064 GCF_003055045.1 Heyndrickxia sporothermodurans | reverse complement strand
TGACCTTCTCGCCATAATTACCAGACTATTTATTTAAGGGATTGTTCCCTCAAAACTAGATAGATGAGAAACAGTAATAACGTTGAATCAACCTGTCCAGCTGCGGGCGCTATCGGCTCGCGTCACTTCACTTCTTCTGTCGAAGTCTTCCAGACTTCTCCGCCAGAAGCTCCAGTGAGTTTCGCCGATGGGCAAGCACCCTTCGCTTTTCTAATTAGGATAAGTCTTCGACCGATTAGTATTCGTCAGCTCCATGTGTCGCCACACTTCCACCTCGAACCTATCAACCTGATCATCTTTCAGGGGTCTTATTTAGATAAACTAAGGGAAATCTCATCTTGAGGGGGGCTTCATGCTTAGATGCTTTCAGCACTTATCCCTTCCGCACATAGCTACCCAGCGATGCCTTTGGCAAGACAACTGGTACACCAGCGGTGCGTCCATCCCGGTCCTCTCGTACTAAGGACAGCTCCTCTCAAATTTCCTACGCCCACGACGGATAGGGACCGAACTGTCTCACGACGTTCTGAACCCAGCTCGCGTACCGCTTTAATGGGCGAACAGCCCAACCCTTGGGACCGACTACAGCCCCAGGATGCGATGAGCCGACATCGAGGTGCCAAACCTCCCCGTCGATGTGGACTCTTGGGGGAGATAAGCCTGTTATCCCCGGGGTAGCTTTTATCCGTTGAGCGATGGCCCTTCCATGCGGAACCACCGGATCACTAAGCCCGACTTTCGTCCCTGCTCGACTTGTAGGTCTCGCAGTCAAGCTCCCTTGTGCCTTTACACTCTGCGAATGATTTCCAACCATTCTGAGGGAACCTTTGGGCGCCTCCGTTACCTTTTAGGAGGCGACCGCCCCAGTCAAACTGCCTGCCTGACACTGTCTCCCACCCCGATTCAGGGGTGCGGGTTAGAATTTCAATACAGCCAGGGTAGTATCCCACCGACGCCTCCACCGAAGCTGGCGCTCCGGCTTCAAAGGCTCCTACCTATCCTGTACAAGCTGTACCAAAATTCAATATCAGGCTGCAGTAAAGCTCCACGGGGTCTTTCCGTCCTGTCGCGGGTAACCTGCATCTTCACAGGTACTATAATTTCACCGAGTCTCTCGTTGAGACAGTGCCCAGATCGTTGCGCCTTTCGTGCGGGTCAGAACTTACCTGACAAGGAATTTCGCTACCTTAGGACCGTTATAGTTACGGCCGCCGTTTACTGGGGCTTCAATTCAAAGCTTCGCTTGCGCTAACCTCTCCTCTTAACCTTCCAGCACCGGGCAGGCGTCAGCCCCTATACTTCGCCTTACGGCTTCGCAGAGACCTGTGTTTTTGCTAAACAGTCGCCTGGGCCTATTCACTGCGGCTCTCTCGGGCTTGCACCCTAACAGAGCACCCCTTCTCCCGAAGTTACGGGGTCATTTTGCCGAGTTCCTTAACGAGAGTTCTCTCGCTCACCTTAGGATTCTCTCCTCGCCTACCTGTGTCGGTTTGCGGTACGGGCACCTTTCACCTCACTAGAGGATTTTCTAGGCAGTGTGGAATCAGGAACTTCGGTACTATATTTCCCTCGCCATCACAGCTCAAGGTACATGGTGACGGGATTTGCCTCGTCACCCCTCTAACTGCTTGGACGCGCTATTCCAGCAGCGCGCTTACCCTATCCTCCTGCGTCCCCCCATCGTTCAAACGGTGAAGAGGTGGTACAGGAATATCAACCTGTTGTCCATCGCCTACGCCTTTCGGCCTCGGCTTAGGTCCCGACTAACCCTGAGCGGACGAGCCTTCCTCAGGAAACCTTAGGCATTCGGTGGAAGGGATTCTCACCCTTCTTTCGCTACTCATACCGGCATTCTCACTTCTAAGCGCTCCACCAGTCCTTACGGTCTAGCTTCTCAGCCCTTAGAACGCTCTCCTACCACGGACACCAACGGTGTCCATCCACAGCTTCGGTGATACGTTTAGCCCCGGTACATTTTCGGCGCAGAGTCACTCGACCAGTGAGCTATTACGCACTCTTTAAATGGTGGCTGCTTCTAAGCCAACATCCTGGTTGTCTAAGCAACTCCACATCCTTTTCCACTTAACGTATACTTTGGGACCTTAGCTGGTGGTCTGGGCTGTTTCCCTTTTGACTACGGATCTTATCACTCGCAGTCTGACTCCTAAGGATAAGTCATTGGCATTCGGAGTTTGTCTGAATTCGGTAACCCGATGAGGGCCCCTAGTCCAAACAGTGCTCTACCTCCAAGACTCTTACCTTAAGGCTAGCCCTAAAGCTATTTCGGAGAGAACCAGCTATCTCCAAGTTCGATTGGAATTTCTCCGCTACCCACACCTCATCCCCGCACTTTTCAACGTGCGTGGGTTCGGGCCTCCAGTAAGTGTTACCTTACCTTCACCCTGGACATGGGTAGATCACCTGGTTTCGGGTCTACGACCTCAAACTCATTCGCCCTATTAAGACTCGCTTTCGCTGCGGCTCCGCCTCTTCAGCTTAACCTTGCTTGAAATCGTAACTCGCCGGTTCATTCTACAAAAGGCACGCTATCACTCGGCGTCTTTCCGAAGGAAATACGCACAGAGCTCTAACTACTTGTAGGCACACGGTTTCAGGTTCTCTTTCACTCCCCTCCCGGGGTGCTTTTCACCTTTCCCTCACGGTACTGGTTCACTATCGGTCACTAGGGAGTATTTAGCCTTGGGAGATGGTCCTCCCTGCTTCCGACGGGATTTCACGTGTCCCGCCGTACTCAGGATCCACTCTGGAGGGAACGAAGTTTCAACTACAGGGTTGTTACCTTCTTTGACGGGCCTTTCCAGACCTCTTCATTTACTCCGTTCCTTTGTAACTCCGTATAGAGTGTCCTACAACCCCAAGAGGCAAGCCTCTTGGTTTGGGCTTCTTCCGTTTCGCTCGCCGCTACTCAGGAAATCGCGTTTGCTTTCTCTTCCTCCGGGTACTTAGATGTTTCAGTTCCCCGGGTCTGCCTTCCTTACTCTATGTATTCAAGTAAGGATACTACCCCATTACGGGCAGTGGGTTCCCCCATTCGGAAATCTCC
>NZ_NAZB01000004.1:0-81864 GCF_003055045.1 Heyndrickxia sporothermodurans | reverse complement strand
AAGGAGCAAGCTCCTATCAGATTCGCTCGACTTGCATGTATTAGGCACGCCGCCAGCGTTCGTCCTGAGCCAGGATCAAACTCTCCAAAAAGATGTTTGAAATAGCTCTAGTTTAAAATAAATTAATTGACGTTTCGTTTTGTTCAGTTTTCAAAGATCAATTTCTTCGCTTTTGTAAGCGACTTTTATATATTATCACATCTTCTTTTAATCGTCAAATACTTTTTTGGGATAATTTTTTCAAATCTTTTTCGTATCAGCGATATTTATAAATTCTATCAGACTAATAATATAATGTCAACATTGTAATCGAGTTTTTTAAAAAAAATCTTTCAATCTGCTGTATTTTATTTAGCAGAGTTATTATATTACTATTTTATTTTATATAAGTCAATAATCTAAAATGATTGTTTTTCTTTCATTGTAAAACCTATAAAAAAAGACTATGAAGGAACGTATCGGGTTCTCTTGAAGGGGACAATATAAGTAAATCGCATGCGATTTAGCATTAAATTAACCTTGTACATTAGCTGTTGTGCAATGCTATTTTTCTACGATATTAATTACTGATTTTATGTTCATTTTTTATTATATTGGAGGCTCTATTATTTTTCATTGTTGATTTTCGTGTAGGTATGAGAATTCATAAGCGGAGAATTTCCGTCTATTGTATATAAGGGTGGGTTAAGAAGAAGATATAGGCGGAGATATTCCGGTTAACTGCTCTAAATGCGACAAAATCCAAAGATTTGAATAAGATAAGCGGAAAAACTCCCCTTATCTTTAGGAAAATATGAGTATTTTCAAATTTAAACGGAATTTTTCCGTTTATTTTTCAAACACGGTAAATTCAACATTCAGTTATAATAGGGTCATATCAAAAGATATTCAACTTGTAAATAAATTCAGCTTTTCCGAATAGTTGATGTTTAATCAACACACGGTAAAAAGTTGATTAATAACGTTAAAAAAACTGCAATTTTTAAATAAAAGCGCAGTTTTTTCTTTGTCAAATTAGTGTGATTTCATATGTTATTTTTTTGTCCCCCAGAAGAGAACCCGTTATTTATTTAAAATTAATAATTAATCATCTTTCTACTATTATTTCTTTTTCAAACTAATCGTCCAGGCTGCATCTCCTATTTGTTCAAAATTAGTGACTGCATGACCTTCCTCTGCAGCCCAACGCGGGAGACTTTCTGTAGCCTGAGTGCAGTCAAATTTAATAACTAGTTCATCCCCTGATTCTATTTCTTCGATAGCTGATTTTGCTTCTACCAATGGAAAAGGACATACTTGCCCCATTACTTCTAAAACTTTTTGCATTTCATTTCCTCCTAAGCCATGTTTATTTTTGTTTGAACAGTAGGTGATTTCTTCCTTACTTTCGGACGAACAAAGATGAAGTATGATGCTGTCCATGTACCCAAAATTATGAACAACAGGGAAACCCAGCCTTGCCACGTCATCATCGCTGTCATCACCAATCCATTACCAATAGAACATCCACCAGCCAAACTCGCTCCAAAGCCCATTAGGTTTCCACCTATGAAACTAGTGATTCCGGTTTTTGCATCCGGCATTCTGAATCGAAATTCGTTGCTACCTTTTGCGGCAATAAATGAACCTAGGAAAATTCCTAAGACCAGAAAAATACCCCAGTTAACAAACAAGCGATCTCCCGTTACCAAATATTGAAGAATATTTGCTGATGGAGTTGTAATACCTAAACCGGACATTCTTCCAGTAGCTTCACTAAGAGGCCATGCTAAAATGGCAATTAGCCCTACTAAAATAGCTGAAAAAAATGGGTGCCACCGTTTTTCAAATAACAAATGTGCTAGTCCTGTACGTTTAGGTTTCATGGTCGGAATTGCAATTTTCGGCTTTTTTTGTTGTTTTATAACAATTCCTACGACAATCGCTACAAATAGTAAAATATAGATCCATACGGATAAACCGGTTGTTTCTGCAATCGAATTAGATGGTAATTGTACAGACTGAATCGATTGATTAACTGGAACGAGTAATCCGGATTTCATAACAGCACTCATGAACATATACCCAAAAAGGGCAATCCAGCTTCCTAGGAGTCCTTCACCAGCACGATACCATGTACCGGTTGCACAGCCTCCAGCTAGAACGATTCCAATTCCAAATACAAAAGAACCTAAAATGACTGCTAACCATGGAAAACTTCCTGCTGAAAACTCAATCACACCAAATTGGATAAGTGAAAATACCCCTACACTTTGAATAGCAATTGCAATGAGTAGTGCATAAAACATTCGATTATCTTTAGCGATGTACATATCACGAAATCCACCAGTAAGACAAAATCGACCTCTTTGCATAACAAAGCCTAGTAATGCTCCACAAAGCAACCCAGTAACAATCATTTGAAACATTTTGTTTTCCCCCTTTCAATTCCAAGTAAACTTATATGTATTATATAATATGAGTATTAAATAATTGCGTCAAGTGATAAAATTCCTATTGCAAATCTTGCTACATTTAATGTAAGAACGATAATTCCACAAAAAAGCCATCTCAAAAAGTAAGCCAAACATACATTTTGAGACAGCGTTTATCATTTTTCATTGGTTTGTTCTTTTTCATCCAAAACACATTGTATTGTTGATAACTTCTTCACGAAACAGCCCCAGTTTCCCCATTGAATTTTTTCCGTATACTAAGCTGTGGATGTGCTTTATGAAGGACGGAGGGTCTTGCAAGTATGAGTACAATTCCAATGAGGAGTGCTGCCGATAGCAATAATATCCATTGAGCAGGAAAGACATCATACAAAAATCCATAAAGAATCATCCCTAGCGGCATTAGAGCCAATGACATCGTTTCAAGGATGGAGAAAATTCTCCCTTTGTAATCATCATCAATTTGCTTTTGTAACATTATTTGCATTGGTGTATTGAAGAAAATAACCATCGCACCGAGAGCAAACATTAGTAGCGTATAAAAGGAAAATACTTCGAAACAAGCTTACATGAATCCAATGACTCGACTTGATCTTGATTATCATGAAGCCATTTTATATTTCGCTATTGGTGATTCAAAAACGGCGATACATGTTATGGAAAAGGCAATTGATTTTTCAAAAGAAAACCGTCTATATTATCGAATAGATGATTTATATAGACTTGCTGCACTTATGTCACATAATAAAGAGAAAAGGGAGTATTATATAAAAAAGTGGAAACAGTACGGTGAATTTGCTGATGATAGGCACTCCATTTTAGCCCATGAATTATTTCAAATTATGGCACTCATCGCTGAAGATCATAATTATCAGCATGCTTTGCAATTGATCAATCAATACAACTTAGATTCAAAGGATATAGGAAGTTTCAGATTTTGGTTTTATCTTGAAAAAGGTAAAGCCTTATATGGACTTGGACTTTTTAAAGAAGCACTCCTTTATCTTAAAAAAGTAGAAATACCCGAGAACTTTCATCACCCATTTGATTTATCACTATTTTATGTAACGGATTCGTACAAAGCTCTTTGTTATGTTGAATTACAAAAAATAGATTTAGCACTAGAATCGGCAAAAATAGCTGTGGAAAAGATTTCGCCACTTCCACATACGCCGTATAAAGAGATGATCTATAATACGTACGACAAAATAAAATGTAAGGCAAATAAGGCAAAAGAAGCGGAAGATTAGTAAGATAACTTCCTCCTTCATTTGTCTCTTTTCTATAAAACTATCATTTGTTTGTTTAACTCTACATGTCCCGGGTATACATATCAATGTAAGCATTATTAAAAAAACTTCTATTAAGGAGAGGATTTTAATGGCTGACAACAAATCTAAAACTATGAGTACAGAAGAAGCAGGACGTAAAGGCGGAGAAGCTACCGCTAGAAATCACGACAAAGAGTTTTATGAAGAAATTGGTCAAAAAGGTGGAGAAGCTACCGCAAAAAACCATGACAAAGAATTCTATCAGGAAATTGGTCAAAAAGGCGGAGAGGCTACCGCCAAAAACCATGATAAAGAATTCTATCAAGAGATTGGTGAAAAAGGCGGAGAAGCTCGCTCACGTCAAAACAATGACTAGTTAAAATATAGAAAACCAGGTCCAATTACGATTGGATCTGGTTTTTTTATATTTTATAGAATCTATTATTTCTTTTTATTTTTCTTAGTTAATCTACCTAATAAAAATGCACCAGCCGCGACACCGATGACTGTGTTCGTTTTCTTATTAAAGACTTGTTTTACAACTAGATTTAAATTTTGCGGCCTTTCAGCAAGACGCCTCATGAAGTAGCCATACCAATCACTTCCGAAAGGTACATACGTACAGAAGTTATATCCTTCGCTTGCCAACTGTAATTGCATTTCTCTTCTGAAGCCATAAAGCATTTGAAACTCGAATTTATCATTAGGAATATTATTTGCTTTTACAAATTTCTTTACATGATTAATGATATTATGGTCATGAGTAGCAATCGATGTAAACTTTCCATTTAATAAATGCCACTCAATTAATTTAATAAAATTTTCATCGATCTCTTTCTTCTCTTGATAAGCAAATTCCTTCGGCTCTTTATATGCACCTTTTACAATACGTAAGCGGAAATTTTTATATTTTTGAATATCCTCTTCCGCTCTATAAAAATATGCTTGGATGACCGTTCCTACATTATCATAATTTCTTGATAACTCATCTAAAAGATCGAATGAAGGTTGCAGATGACTATTATCTTCCATATCAATATTGACATGAATGTTATATTTGCTCGCTCTATCAACAATTTCCTCTAAGTTATTTAAACAGAATGTATAATCAATATCTAAACCTAATTGTGTTGGTTTTAAAGAAATATGTGCATCCACATCATTTTCATGGATCGCGTCTATCACTTTAAGAATTTGTTCCTTCGCTTCTGTCGCCTCTTCTTTTTCATAGACGAACTCTCCTAAATTATCAACCGTACAGGAGATCCCGTGGGAGTTAAGCTCTTTAATACTCTTGATGGTCTCTTCTATATTCGTTCCGGCTACAACATTTTGCGCTCCCAGCTTTAACCCATATTTCTTAGCTGCACTATTTAATAATTGGTTCTGGGATAAGCCCATAAAAAGATCTTTCAACATGGCGATTTCTCCTTACAATTAGTTTTTTATATTTTTTAGTATTTTAGCAGTTTACTAAATAGCGATAATCTTTATAAAAGTACTTCTATAATATTATAGCACATCTTTGTGAATCCGTTATCATTCTAAAAATTGCGAAATTATTTATTAGAAATAAATACTAATTCTACTTTTGATAACGAAATGAACCAGTGTGTTAAAATAAAGTAAATTTAACTTATAAAAGAGGTGTCACTAAATGCAAAAGCTGCAATTTGAATCAGCCTGGGATAAAACACTATCTGATAATGATCGTGAACGAATTAAAAATGTTTTTTTCAAAACAAATTACTCCAATGATAATAGCATTCAATTTACACCTCTGTGGCAAGCAATAAATCATAAGGGAGAATTATTAGTGACCACACTAATTCATAATTTCAGTGAACATCCTGTTACTTTCAAAAATAAAAAACTGCTTTATTATGAAAACAATAAAATGATTGCTGATCATACCTTCTCCATTCCAAACTTATTAGTGGAAAAGAAAACAAGCATGCCGTGGACGTTTATTTTTCCTGCTGATAGTTTTCATCAAAAGGCGGATTTAATGAATGGCTATATTGAAATGGAATAAGGTATCAAAAAAGCGATTCTACAATTGAATCGCTTTTTTGTAGCAATTTTTATTACTTCCTCATCAACTGAATACCAAACAACATAAGAAAAGAAATCCCAATCATACATGCTACCCATAGCCAGGCCATTTCCATGTTCCCTGAGTCAATCGCTATGTATATTGCAGTTGGGGTAGTTTGCGTCTTTCCCGGAATATTTCCGGCGAACATTAAAGTTGCTCCAAATTCACCTAAGGCCCGCGCAAAGCTCATAATTGCACCTGAAATAATAACTTTCAATGATAAAGGTAACTTAATAAATAGGAAGATGTTGAATTCGCCCGCCCCATCCACACGGGCCGCATTTTCAATATCCTTATCGACCGATTCAAAACCTGTTTTACATGATTGATACATTAATGGGAAAGCAACAACGATCGCAGCAAGAACAGCTGCCCACCGGGTAAACATGATTGGCTGTTGAAATAGTGATTCGATTAATTGTCCTATAGGACTATGTCGTCCAAAGAAAATAATTAGCAAAAAGCCAACAACAGTTGGAGGTAGGACGAGTGGTAAAAGAAAAATCGTTTCAATGATCGACTTACCTTTAAACCATCGATTTGCCATAAACTTTCCAAAAATTATTCCTAAAATAAATACAACAATACATGAGAAAATTGCAATTTCGATTGATAGTATAACAGGTGACCAAAAATTAGTAGCCATTTTATCTTATTTTAACCCCTTAAATCCATACTTTTCTAAAACCTTTATCCCTGATTCACTTTGTAAATAATCATAAAAAAGTTGAGTTTCTTTTGGATGTGAGGTGTTTTTAACGATTCCAACGGGATAAATAATCGATGCATATGAATTTTCCGTAGCGGTTGCCACAATTTCTACTTTATTCGAACTCAAGGCATCCGTTTTGTAGACAATTCCTGCATCCACATTTCCCGTTTCTACATATGTAAGTACTTGACGAACATCTTTAGCATATACAGCTTTGCCTTTAACTTCCTCCCACAAATGTAAATGTTCTAACGTTTCCTTCGCATACTGCCCAGCCGGGACTGATTCTGGGGTGCCAATGGCAATCTTTTCAACTTTCGGTATATCTTCAAACGAGTGGATGTCTGTTTTGGAATCCTTTGAAACAACAAGCACGAGTTCATTTCCTACGAGATCAGTACCTTTTTCTTTATCGATGAGCCCCTTTTGAATTAATTTCGTAAATTTGTCTTCAGCTGCCGAGAAAAATAGATCAGCAGGCGCACCTTGCAGTATTTGCTGTTGTAATGCCCCAGAGGAGCCAAAATTAAAATTCACCTTTATTTGAGGGTGTTCTTTAACAAAATCATTTCGGATTTCATTTAATGCATCTTGTAAACTCGCTGCTGCAGATACTGTCAATTCTACTTGCTTATCAGACTCTTTATTTTCTTTTGAATTGGAACACCCGGAAACAACAACCAATAACAAGATAGCTGCCACCGCTAAGCGAAAAACCTTTTTCAACTCCCCCACCCTCCTTTATAAAACTTTATTCTTATTAATTATAAATATTTGTACTTATCAGAACAACAGACCGATTTTTCTTGCCTCAAAAAATTAGGGCCTATTTCAAAATGAAATAGGCCCTAATTCGGTAGGTCACTAAAAAGTCTTTTTAGTGACCTGCTAATTTTGTTTCGAGCTTTTCGTTCGATCCTGTTCCAACCAAAGGATCTTCAGCTTGTTTAGCACGTTTAATAAAGAATGAAAGAACGAGTGCAACAGCAGCTACAAACACTGTCACTAAGAAAGAAAAATTAATTCCTTCCAACATAGCCTTCATTTCAATTTGTTGCTTCATTGCAGCCATTGCTGCTTCCGTAGGCTGACCTGTTAAATGTTTCATTGCATCTGTTGCTAGTTCTTTTGCAGTTGATTCTGTACGATTAGACATAATCGTAACTAACAGTGCTGTACCAATGGCACCAGAAACTTGTTGTAACGTACTATTCATGGCAGTACCATGTGGGTAGAAACGCGCCGGTAATTGATTTAAGCCATTTGTCGAAACTGGCATCATTACCATTGACATCCCAAACATACGCAAAGAGTAAAGAATAATTAAATGTGTATACGTAGTATCAAAACTTAATTTGCTGAAAAAATAAGTGGTTACTATTGTAATCGTTAGTCCGATGATGGCTAGTATTCTTCCGCCAATTTTATCAAATAGTTTACCAGTAATAGGTGACATCAGAGCCATCAATATTGCCCCTGGTAATAACATGAGTCCTGCATCTAGTGGAGATATTCCACGAAGCGTTTGAACATAAATAGGTAAAAGCATCATGGCAGAAAACATCGCCATCGTAATAACCATTGAAATGACCGATGATAAAGCATACATTGGATATTTATAGATTCTGAAATTTAACATCGGTTTTTCTTGATATAATTGACGGATAATAAACCAAGCTAATGAAAGAACACCGACGATCAATGTTCCATATACTTGCGGGCTATCCCACCCCTTACTACCTGCTGAACTAAATCCGTAAAGAATCCCACCGAATCCTACACTTGATAATAAAACCGATAACATATCAAGTCGGATGTTCACTTTATCTTTTTTATCTTTAAGCAAGAATAAGCCAAGCAAGAATACGACAATAGCAATTGGTGTAATAAAATGGAAAAGCATTCTCCAGTCAAATTGTTCAACTAGCCATCCTGATAAAGTCGGACCAATTGCTGGTGCTCCCATCATGATTAAACCGAAAAAGCCCATTGCTGCTCCCCTTTTTTCTACTGGAAAGCTCACAAGCATTACATTCATTAAAAGTGGCATCATAATTGCCGAACCTGAAGCTTGAATCATTCGGCCTGCCAATAATAAACCAAATACATGGGCAAAGCCTGCGAGAATTGTTCCTACTGTAAATAAGCCCATTGCTATTAAGAATAAGCGGCGAACAGAGTATTTTTGAATCAAAAATGCAGTGGTTGGAATTAACACTCCATTTACTAACATAAACCCTGTAGCCAACCATTGCACTGTTGACGGTCCCACTTTCAGATCCTTCATAATGGATGGTAGTGCGATATTTAATAACGTATTGTTTAAAAACGCAATAAACGCTCCAACCATTAGGACTGCAATAATCCCATACGGTGGGCGTTTCGTTGTTTTTATTGATTGTTCCATTGTTTTCCCCCTCATAGACAAACGGTCTACTTTTCTGAACCAGTGTTTCACGTAAACAATATCATAAACCATGAATTTGATTAATGCAATCAAAAATTTTTTATAATTTTACTAGAAAGTAAGATACTAAACGTTTATACAGGTGGTATAGTTATACCCAACTAAAAAGCGAACAGTTTTGCCACTGTTCGCTTCTCATTTTAACTATAGACCCGATCCCTAGAAAGGAACCTTCCCATCTCCTCACTACTGATCGGTTTACTGAATAAATATCCCTGTAATTCATCACAGCCCATCTGTACTAATATATCTCTTTCATTCACTGTTTCAATTCCTTCTGCTACTACATTTAACTGGAGTCCATGGGCAATATCAAGAATGGATCGAACAAGTAAAGATTTTTTCTCATTTTGATCGATGTCCATTATGAATTGTCTATCAATTTTTATTTCATCAATTGGTAACTGAAGTAATTGATACAAAGATGAATAGCCCTTTCCGAAATCATCGATTGAGATATGGATGCCTAATTCTTTTAACTGACGGATTATCTCTGCAACATGTGAAAGGTTATCGATAAACACACTCTCGGTTATTTCCAGTTTTAAATACTCCGGAGCTAAACCTGAGACATCCAACGCATATTTAATAAGTGAAATTAAATAATCCTGTTGGAAGTGTTTGGCTGAAATATTTACTGAAACAGGTACAGTGGCCAACCCACTGTCTTGCCAAGCCTTATTTTGTTTACAGGCATTGATCAACACCCATTCATCAATTTGTAAAATTAAACCGATATCCTCGGCAATTGGGATAAACGTACTGGGTGAAACATTTCCTAGTTTCGAATCCTGCCATCGAATTAATACTTCCATACTAGTAACCTTTTCATTACAGAACTTAGGTTGATAATAGAGTTCCAATCCGCCTTTATCAATAACTGCTCTTAACGCATTTTCGATCGTGAGACTATCTTCAAATTTATTTTTCATCGATTTATCAAAGAATTGAGCGGTATTCCCGCCGTTCTCCTTTGAACTATACATCGCAATGTCCGCACATTTAACAAGGGTATCCAAATCCTCCCCATCTTCAGGGTACATACTAATACCGATACTTGCTGAAATATAGAGTAATTGTTGTTGGACGTGAAATGGTGCAACAAATTCTTGTGCCATTTGTTCTAATGTGTGATTGACCTCCTCACGATGATTCACATTCTGAACGATCACAAATTCATCTCCGCCTAATCGGAATACCTCTCGATAATCGTCATGGAGCGTGCGCAACTTATTGGCAACTAATTGAAGCAGTGTATCGCCGGCAACATGTCCTAACGTATCATTTATCTGTTTAAATTGATTAATATCGATAAAAATAATTGCAATATGTTTTGACGTATTCCTTTGAATAAGCGACTTTACAAAATCTTGAAAATATAGTCGATTAGGCAATCCGGTTAATACATCATAAAAAGCTAATCGGTGTAGTTCATCCTCTGAATGTGTTAATTTCTCGGTTTGTTTTTTCAACTTTTCATTCATGTCAGTACTTTCCCGAAATAATTCTATAATCTTATCTGCCATCTTTACTAAGTTCTCTGTAAGCAGTCTCATTTCCGACACATAACTTTGTGGCCAATCAATCTTCTCAAATTGAATCAGCTTCTGGGGTAATCCGGTCGTTGCAGTTGTTAGCTGCTTAACATTTTTCATAAATAAGTTACTAACAATGTGGACAAGTATGGCTATACATAGTGCGAAGATTAGTGAAAACTTTAATTGATCCAAAAATATTGTATAAATTTTATTTTGAAATTGGGAAATAGGGTATTGAATTACAAGTTTTAAAGGAAGCGGTTCAAGCTTCTCTGTAAAAAGATAGTTACCCTTATTCCACTTACCTATAGGATAATCCTCATTGTCATTCGGTAAAACCTCGTAAAAATCATTATTGATCTGATGAACTGAATGGTTTTTCCTCCAGTTATAAACAGTATGAGCCAATATGCGCTCAGAACTAGAAGCATAAACCAGATTTGCATAGTCAGTAATAATAATGTCATATTCTGAAGATTGATAGGATCTAACCAATACGTTTAGTTGGTTTAACAATTTTTCATTTTGCAAAGAAATTTCCTTATTACCATTTTTATTTAAGAAAGAAATTTCTTCGACGATCAAATTCATATTTTTTTCCGCTTGTTGCATGATTTCTTTCTTAACATATCTTTCCGTTGACCAAACATTTATCATCACACTTAAGAAAAAAGGGATGATAATTGAGATTAATGTCACATGGAATAGAAACTGATGAATAGATACGCTATTTTTGTTCACACTATTATTCTTAAATAATTTATAAAAAGGAACATAGGCCAAAAGCATGTCCGCCAGCAATACATTAAGAAATCCATTAATAATATTTTTTCCTATTTGAAAATAAAGAGCTTGCCCTTTTACAAATGGATGATTGATCAAATATAATGCAATCAACCCAATCGTTAACCAAAATAATGCATCAACAAAAAACATTTTTGCCTTTCTGCCTTTATAAAAAAAACACCCTACAAAAATGATTTCCGTGAGTAAAAGAAGATGAAAAGCGATATTAGAAAAATGGTGAGGAATAACGAAAAATGCTAAAACGGCCGTTAATACAGCCTGTGGAAGTCCATATAGACGAAGGATTAAAAATAAAAAAATACTCGTAAAGGAAAAGATAAATCCATACTCCATCGTCAATTTATAACTTGAAGTAAAAAGAACCATCCCGAATAAAATTATATAAAGTAAAGATTCTTTATCCCATCGCAAAGGAAAATTTCTTACGTTGAACATACTAATCTCCTAATCTTCCAAGAATTCAACTTTAAATAAAGATTACTAGTTTTATCCTATAATCCAATATATTTCATCATACCATATGCAAGAATGATTGAATATAATGAATCATAGGATAAGAATTTTCATCTATACCTCCATAAATATGAAAAGTGAATCCTTATTAAAGATCTCCTAGTGGTTTTGATCCCCATCAAAATCTATCAATGGTGTTCTCTTGCCCATTTTTAATAAATAATAACTTGCAGCGACTAGTGATAGGAAAACAACACCGACTATTAAGGATATCCGCGTACTAGAATTAAACCACATACCGACTAAAACCATTAGTAAGAAAGCAATTGTAATATAATTACTGTAAGGAGCAAAAGGCATTTTGAAAGGATGACTGCCCATTTCAGCAGCTCTAATCTTACGAAATCGGAGTTCACTAATTAATAGAACAAACCAGGGTATCATTCCAGGTAGAACACTTGAACTATAAACATATAGAAACAATTGCTTTGGTGCAAGATAATTTAAAACAATCCCAATAGCCAATCCTATAAGAACTGCGATCGTACAATAAAAAGGAATTCCATTTTTGGATACTTTCGCAAAAATTTTAGGTGCCTGTCCGTCCAATGCCAGAGTAAAAAGCATTCGGCCTGCACTGAAAATCCCGCTATTACATCCAGACATTGCAGCAGTAATCACAACGAAGTTAATGATTCCGGCAGCTGCTGTTATACCCACTTTTGCAAAAGTTGAAACAAACGGACTACCTACCGCATTAAGTTGATCCCAAGGATAGACTGTTACGATAATAAAAATGGCACCAATGTAAAAAATTAATATACGCCAAATAATTGTTTTAATCGCCTTCGTTAACGTTTTGGTCGGATTTTTAGCCTCACCTGCAGTGATACCAATTAATTCAACCCCTTGATAGGAGGCAACGACAAGGGAAAGGGCAAAGAAGAAACCTTTTAATCCGCCTGTAAAGAATCCCCCATTTTTCCAAAGATTCGATAAGCCAATTGCATGACCGCCATTTCCTAATCCAAAAAAGATAAGTCCAAGTCCTGCAATAATCATCAGTACAATTGTTACAATTTTTATTAGCGCAAACCAAAATTCAAATTCCCCAAACGATTTTACAGAAATAAGATTAGCTGCTCCGAGGATGATCAATGCAATCAAACCAGGTATCCAAGCAGGCAAATTAGGAAACCAATACTTCATATACATACCTACAGCAATAATCTCTGACATACCGACAATAACCCATTGGAACCAATAGCTCCATGCAGTCAAATACCCCGCTAGTGGATGAATATAATTACGTGCAAAGGTTGCAAACGAACCCGTACTAGGTTCTAAATATAGCATTTCACCCATAGAGCGCATAATAAAAAAGATAAACAGACCTGCAATTGCATACGCTAGCATGATAGACGGACCTGTCCATTTAATCGTACTAGCTGACCCCATAAATAACCCTACTCCGATGGTACCACCTAAAGCAATCATCTGAATATGACGTGACTCGAGTCCTCTATTTAATTCCTTGTTTGACATAATAATCTCCTCCAGATGCTCAGACCAACGGAAAACATGTACTGCACACCTATTTTCATTAGCCATTTTTATATTTTTTTAACAAGACCGAACCACTGATAAGATATAGCAGGGAGGCTAGGTAAAAAATACTTCCAATCGTAATAAAATCAACCATATACCCGGTTAAAATGATCGCAATCGATGCTCCAACTGAAGTCCAAATATGATACCTTCCAATTTCAACTCCCGCTGTCTCTTTAACCACATTTCGAGCTAAAGTTGTTTTCTCCGTGTTTTTTTGGATTGCACCTAATATTCCCATTAAGACTTGTAGGATATAAACCTGCCAAACTTCTGTAACTATTGGAAAAAACAGTAGAAGAACTGCCATAGACCACGAATAAATAACAAGTAATGTTTTATCCCCTAGTTTATCTGAGAATTTTCCTATTAACGGATATACAAATGCAGAAGTTAAGGCAAACAACCCATATGCCCAGCCGAATTGTGAATAGCTATCACCGACATTTTTTAGAAGCAAAATATAAAAGGGAAATATCATACTGCTCGCCATAACGATGATGCTTTGAAAGTAAATAAATCGTTTATATGTCATTTCCCATACTCCTTATAAAATAAATTAACAAAGCGCTCATCCGGATCATATTTTCGTTTCATATCAAAAAACTCATCTGTACGTGGATAAGCCTGATATAGTTGCTTTTTCGTTGGATAAGAGTAATAGGGTAGATAATAACTCCCATTATGTTCCAGTGTTACATCAATCATTTTCTGAACGACTTTTTCTGTATTCAAAATATCTTGCTTCGAACGACCTTGATTGATCAGCAATACAAGAGCAAACATATTATTTTTTGCATAGGACATTACAGCATGTTCATTCTTCGAAACATAGCGAATCGTTATATTAAGAAGATTAAAATCATCATCCTTTTTAAGAACAGAACGTAAATCATCAATGTAACTAGTAAACTCTGTTACTGGAACAAAATATTCCTGGAGTATCTCCGTTCTTGTTTCACTATCATATTCCATAAAAGCCGACTCAGATCGCATGACATTATTTCGAGTTTCTAGTTTATTATTTATTGTTTTCATATATCTTTTTTGGAGGTTCCAAAAGGCATCTTTACCCCAATCACTATATCGAGACACTCCAAGCAAAAGCTTAGGAAGTGCGACAATATTGTCCTTTTTCAATTTGTTATATTGTCTCAATTCATCTTGGTTGGATGCTAGTTCATAGTTTGTTACATACATTTCTCGCAAAAATGTTTCTGGTGCAACAGAAATACGAGCTAAATGCATTTTTACCTGTTCATTGTTTTTAACCTTTTCTTCAAAATATGAAGAGTAATCTTTATAATCAATTGCCTTTGAATTGGTTACATATAATTCATCATCAGTTAATTGAATCGTTACATCTAAAATTACTCCGAACAGCCCGTATCCGCCGATGACATAGGGAAAAAGCTCTGAATTTTCCGTTCTACTTACATTCACAATTTCTCCTCTCGGATTTAAAAGATGAAAAGACTTAATTGTATCTATGAGTGCATCATTTCGTATATCTCTACCATGAACATTAACACTCAAGGAACCTCCGACAGTAAAAATGTTTTGGGATTGCATTACCTTTATAGCCAAACCGTATGGATTTATATAACGCTGTATATCGTCCCATGTGGCACCGCTTTGAACTGTGATAGTTTTATTTTTTTTGTCAAGATTTAGTATTTTATTATACCGTTTCATATCAATCATAATGGCATTAGGATACAGGGTTTGTCCCCCCTGACTATGTTGCATCCCTGCAATAGAAAGCTTATCATTTGCTGTTATCGCTTTTTTTACTATTTGTTGCAGTTCTTCATCACCTTTAGCGGATTTAATACTTTTCATTGAGACCGGTAGTAAATGTCCCATATCCTCTGCCAATGGATGGCTAAGCTTATCTCCATATGTATAAATGGATGCTCCAAAGGCTATTCCATATCCAATAATAATGAGAATCAGATATTTTTTCTTCAAGTATTCACCTTCTATTTTAAAAAAATATTTGCTTTATTAATAGAATATAAGAAAAGAAGCAGTTTGTTAATTTCAACTTTTTGCAAACTTTCCATCAAAAAGCATAAATAAAAAACACTCACCATGAGAGTAAAGTAAGTGTCTTTTTTCATAGTGCATTTTTTAAGCTTGATCGATTATGTTTACTTTAACGCAGCATCCCTTTGTTTTTCAGACACTGTTTACGATTTTTGATTTTCATTATATAAGAAATTACCCTTTAAAAATTTCTCCCTTCAGCAGATCAATTGTTTCTTGAATACCTCTCACCCCAAGATTTCCATTTTTCCTTTGTCTAATCGCTACCGATTCATTTTCAATTTCCATATCACCAATAACGAGCATATAAGGAACCTTTTGTTTTTCTGCCTCTCTAATTTTTAATCCCATTTTTTCGTCCCTATCATCGATCTCGACTCGAAAACCAGCCGATTCCATTCGAGATTTTACATTCTCTGCATAATCTATATGGGATTCTGCAATAGGGATGATTTTTGCTTGAACGGGTGATAACCAGAGGGGAAAATCGCCTGCGTAATGTTCAATTAAAATCGCCATAAATCGTTCGACTGAACCAAATATTGCTCGGTGGATCATCACTGGTCGGTGAAATTGGCCTTCTTTCCCTACATAAGAGCAATTAAACTTTTCTGGCATTAGAAAATCTAATTGAACTGTTCCACACTGCCAGCTTCTTCCTAAGGAATCTAAAATGTGAAAATCAATTTTGGGACCATAAAATGCTCCATCGCCGTGGTTAACTTGATATGCAATGGCTTTCTTTTTTAATACTGATTCTAATGCAGCTTCGGCATCGTCCCAAATTGCTTTGGAGCCCATAAACTCTTCTGGGCGTGTAGATAGTTCTACCTTGTATTCAAACCCAAAATGTGTGTAGAACTCTGCAATTAACTCTAGTACTTTTGCAATTTCAGCTTCAATTTGGTCTTCCCTAACAAATAAATGTGCATCATCCTGAGTAAATGATCGGACCCGCAGCAATCCATTTAAGGAGCCTGAAAGCTCGTGGCGATGGACTAATCCAAGCTCCGCGTAGCGAACAGGGAGTTCCCGATAACTTCTTCGCTTATTATTAAAGATTAAGATGGCGCCAGGACAATTCATCGGTTTAATTGCATAATTTTGCTGATCAACATTGGAAAAATACATATTTTCGTGATAATGATCCCAATGACCCGATTGTTCCCAAAGTTCCTGCTTCATCATAATCGGTGTCTTAATTTCCTGATAGCCGGCTTTAACATGCTTTTCTCTCCAATAATTTTCCAACTCATTTCGAATCACCATTCCTTTCGGTAAGAAAAACGGCATCCCTGGTGCTTCTTCCATTGAAGCAAATAGCTCTAACTCTTGACCTAATTTTCGATGATTTCTTTTTTCTACTTCCATTTCATTTAACATGTTTGATTCCTCCTTGTTTATTTTATTTATAAAAAAACGCACCCATCCCAAAAAAGGGACGAGTGCGGTCGTGGTGCCACCCTATTTCCACAATGCACAAACTTCGTACATTATGCTCAGGAAAGATAACGGTTTTTGCCGATTATAGTTAATTTGTTTTCTACATTTCCCTATAATTGCTCGAAGGTGGTAAACTACTCTCTTTTCTTCAGGGCTCTCAGCCATTGACCCTGTTCTCTGGTTAAGAAAAACGAAAATAATTCATGTCCTTTTCATCGCAATTAATATTAAATTTACAAATAAAAAACGCACTCATCCCATAGAAGGGACGAGTGCGGTCGTGGTGCCACCCTAATTTCACAATGTACAAACTTTGTACATTATGCTCAGAAAAGATAACGGTTTTACCGATTATAGTTAATCTGTTTTCAACATTTCCCTATAATGCTCATAGGTGGTAAACTATTCCCTTCTCTTCAGGGCTCTCAGCCATTGACCCTGTTCTCTAATAAGATGAACGAGAATAATTCATGTCCTAATCGTCGCTTTCAATTTATATTGAAATGAATTTTAACATCTATATTTGAAGAATGCAAGGATTTTTTTATTTAGGAAATTTATTCGTCTCAATCCTGTACAAATCCTTACGACGATCGCGTAATTGTCTTACGGAACCACTATTTCGTGAACGTCTAAGTTTCTCAAGATCCACATCACCGACAACAACCGTATCCACATTAGGATCACATTCTCCAACGATCCCATCTCTCGCAAATCCAAAATCAGACGGAGAAAAAATAGCTGATTGTGCATATTGGATATCCATATTCTCAACATGCGTTAAGTTGCCCACGGTACCAGCAATACAAGTATAAACCTGATTTTCTATCGCCCTTGCCTGTGCACAGTAGCGTACACGCAGATATCCTTGACGATCCTCTGTACAAAATGGCACGAAAATAATATTTGCTCCTTTATCAACGGCAATACGAGCAAGTTCCGGGAACTCAACATCGTAACAGATTTGAATCGCAATTTTTCCACAATCGGTGTCAAACACATTGATTTCATTGCCCTCGGCTATCCCCCACCACTTTCGTTCATTTGGTGTGGCATGAATTTTTGACTGATTTTCAATCGTTCCATCACGGCGAAATAAATAAGCAACATTGTAGATGTCTCCATCTCTTTCTACGAAATGTGAACCACCTATAATATTCACGTTATATCTAACCGCCAGCTCCGTAAACAATTCAATATACTGGTCGGTATAGGTTGCCAAACGTCGTACTGCTTGGTCTGGACGTTTTTCCTCTAAAAATGACATTAATTGAGTAGTAAATAATTCGGGAAAAACAGCAAAATCCGAACCAAAATCAGCTGCTACATCTACATAATATTCAACTTGCCTTGTAAAATCCTGAAAGGAATCAATTTTTTTCATCATATACTGGATGGAACAAATTCTTATTGGAAAAGATGCACGATACACTCTTCGTGTCTTCGGTAGATAGTCAATATTATTCCATTCCATCAAAGTTGCAAAGGCAGCAGATGCCTTGTCATCCGGAAGATATCTAGTATTGATCCGTTTAATTTTAAATCCTTCAAGAAGCTGAAACGACAGGACCGGATCATAGATACTATGTTTTTCAACCTCTGTCACATACTCTCGAGGCGTCATCTCGTCCTTATATTTATAATAATTCGGAATCCGCCCGCCAATGATGATGCTTTGGAGATTTAATTTTCGTGCGAGCTCCTTCCTCGCTTCATACAAACGATGCCCAAATTTCATCCTACGATATTCCGGGTCAACCATCACTTCAATCCCATAAAGATTAAATCCATCCGGATCATGATTCGTAATATATCCATTATCAGTAATGGTATTCCAAGTATGCTGATCTTCGTATTCATCAAAATTAACGATTAGACTGGAACAAGTACCGACAATTTTGTCCTCGTATTCCACACAAAATTGCCCTTCCGGAAACGTATGAATATGACTTTCTAATTGTTCCCGCTTCCATGGTTCCATCCCGGGAAAGCAACGTTTCCACAGCTCCATAATGTCATCAATATCTTCCATTTTTATATTCCTAACGATAATTTTCTTTTCATATTTCGACATATCTGTTTCTGTCACGTTCTCACATCCCTAACACAATCTTTTATCATTTATTTCTACGGTTATCATACCCTCTTATATAATTTTTTAACTTCAATCCGAATTTTTTTAAGTATCTTGAATAAAGGACCCGGTTCCCACCACGTTTATTCCACCCCGTTCAGGGTATTTGAAAATTAGAAGTTCAAGTTTCTTAACTAGTATAGGAGGCTAACAATGGAAAACAAGAAAACAAATCAATTAAAAAAATACGCGATTAATAATGAAAAGCATGCTGGTTTAACGACTAACCAAGGATTAAAAATGGCTGAAGATGAGTTTTCATTAAAAAGTGGTTTAAGAGGCCCTACCTTGATGGAAGACTTTCATTTCAGGGAAAAAATGACCCATTTCGACCATGAACGAATTCCTGAACGTGTGGTTCATGCACGAGGAGTTGGTGCGCATGGAATCTTCCAACTATATGAATCTCTAGGGAAATATACGAGGGCAGATTTTTTAACAGACCCTTCAAAAATCACCCCCGTATTTGTTCGATTTTCTACAGTTCAAGGGTCTAGAGGATCGAGCGATACCGTTCGAGATGTGCGCGGCTTTGCAACAAAGTTTTACACGGATGAGGGAAATTTCGATTTAGTTGGAAATAATATGCCGGTTTTCTTTATCCAAGATGCGATCAAATTCCCTGATTTTGTCCATGCTGTTAAACCGGAACCGCACAACGAAATCCCCCAAGGGGCCAGTGCTCATGATACTTTTTGGGACTTTATCGGTCAAAATCATGAATCAGCACATATGATCATGTGGCATATGAGTGATCGGGCCATCCCGCGAAGCTTACGTATGATGGAAGGCTTTGGTGTACATACCTTCCGCCTTGTCAATGCTGAAGGAAAAGCACATTTTGTAAAATTCCATTGGAAGCCGACATTAGGTGTACATTCTCTAGTGTGGGATGAAGCGCAAAAGATTGCTGGAAAAAATCCGGATTTTCATCGCCAAGATTTATATGAAGCAATTGAAAAAGGTGATTTTCCGGAATGGGAGCTTGGATTGCAGATCATACGCGAAGAGGACGAACACGCATTTGATTTTGATATTTTAGATCCTACGAAAATTTGGCCAGAAGAAGAAGTTCCGGTGAAGATTGTTGGTAAAATGACATTAAATCGAAATGTTGATAACTTTTTTGCGGAAACCGAACAAGTAGCCTTTCACCCTGGTCATGTTGTTCCCGGTATTGATTTTTCTAATGATCCTTTACTTCAAGGGCGTTTGTTTTCCTATACCGATACACAGCTATCAAGACTAGGTGGTCCTAACTTCCACCAAATCCCTATTAATCAACCAGTATGTCCTTTTCATAATAACCAGCGAGATGGAATGCATCAAATGACGATCCATCATGGACAAACAAGCTATCATCGAAATGGCTTAAATGCAAATCAACCTCAGCCTGTTCCTGTTGAAAAGGGTGGTTACGAGCATTATCAGGAAAAAGTGGAAGGAAATAAAATTAGAGGTCGCAGTGAAAGCTTTCTGGATTTCTACTCGCAAGCTAAATTATTTTACAATAGTCTTGCCCCTTATGAACAACAGCATGTAAAAGATGCATTTAGTTTTGAACTAGGTAAATGTAAATCAGATATGGTGAAATATAACGCAATTGATCTTTTAAATCATATTGATCGACAATTGGCGAAAGAAGTCGCCGAAAATATAGGTTCCCTACTACCTGAAAAAAACCGCGAAGTAAACAGTTCAAAAAAGTCCCCTGCGCTTAGTATGGCAAATACCGTTCGTAAGCCCGATACAAAGTCAGTTGCCGTTCTATTAAATGGGAAACCTAATGAAGCGCAGCTTTCTGATTGGATTAAAACGTTTGTACAGCATAAAATAAATTATAGTATCGTTGATAAAAAAGTTTATCCGTTAAACGGCATGCTGAAAGTGACGGATACGTATGATACTGCCGACCCTTGTCTTTTTGATGCAATTTTACTAATGAGCAGCGGACCAATTATTGATGCCCCTGTCTTAGATTTTATTGAAACCACATATAAACATTATAAGCCTTTAGGTTTGGCTCTTGATGATCATCAAGCTTTAGAGAAAAGCCGTGTTAATACAAATGCAATTGGCGTGTACGATCTATCTAAGTCTAGTATTCAATTATTTATTGAAGGTATTGCCCAAGGCCGATTTTGGGATAGAAATTAATTTCACTGGACAGTGGACAATGTCTACTGTCCTTTACAATTTGTAGCCCCCCAATGAACTTTTTCATTATGATATGATAATGGTAAAAAGATTGGGGTGGGTGAATATGGTGATAGAGGATGTTCTAGAGATTATTGTCCGCTCTACAGAAATCGATGTAAATGGACATGTGAATAATGCAAAGTATTTGGAGTACCTTGAATGGGGTCGTGAAAATTGGTATGAAAATGCCGGACTTCCTTATGAACGATTTCTTGATATGGGGATTCAAACAGTAACAGTCAACATTAATATTAATTATCGTAAAGAATGCAGACAAAATGACCGGCTTTCGATACGAACACGCCCCGAAAAAGTTGGTCGAAGCAGCTATGTCTTGCTCCAAGAAATTTATAATCAACATGGTCAAAAGTGTGCGGATGCGCTTGTAACAAGTGTAACCATGAATGCCACAACACGTAAAAGCTGTGAGGTGCCTGATGAATTACGCACACTATTTGATAGATAATTAGAATTTGATATTAATTGCTTCCGAGGTCACAGGTTCCGTTAAAAGTAAAAAACAGCGATTTCTTTGAATGTTTTTGCTAATAACGGAATCAGTGTCCGATTAGTCCTTTCATTAAGGGCATTCGCTAAAAATAACAGATCCATTGTCCTCTCAAACTCCCCTTTTTTCGACTAATTTCTTCTAATTCACCTTTTAATCAAACGTTTGATTAAAAAGCCATAAACCTGTCTTTCCACTGACTTTGTGCATCAATTACCATAAAAAATTTGTCTAAGTAAAGGAAATGAAATGAGTAATGTCGAATAAAATGATGTAATAGGAAGGGGTTAAATGAATGCTAAGTACGAAAGAATTAGATAATATAAAAAAACTTCAGCAAGTATGTGAACAAGAAGAGGAGATCCGCTTAAAATTAAATTGGGATATGTTAATGACACGGAATGAGAAGGAGAAAACGGATTTTCTTTATTATGAAGATGGCGAACTAATTGGTTTCATAGGTATATATGGATTCGGCAATAAAATAGAAGTATGTGGAATGGTACATCCAAAACATCGGCGAAAAAAAATATTTTCACAGCTTTTTTCAGAAGCCATGAATGAAATTAAAAAACAAAACATTAGTCAAATTCTTTTGAACACACCTACCCGCTCCTTCTCAGGAAAAGAATGGGTAAAAACACTCCCCTGCCAATTTTCTTTTTCTGAATATCAAATGAAATGGGCAGAAACTAATTTAGGTGAACAGGAACATATTATCATTCGAGCTTCCACACCTGACGACATTGAAACGGAAATTCAGTTAGATGTTCAATGTTTTCGTTTTTCTGAAGAGGAAGCGAAAGTTTATAATCAAAGAATAAAAAAGGAAAATATCCAAGATTTCTTTATTATTGAAGCAAATCAACAAAAAGTAGGTAAAATACGTATTCAGCATATAAAAAAAGAAGCATGGATTTATGGATTTGCAATATTTCCACAATATCAAGGACAAGGAATTGGAAGAAAAGCTTTAAATAAAATCCTCAGACAAGAGCACCAAAATGGATTTGATATTTTTCTAGAGGTCGATTCAAAAAATGCCAATGCCTTAAAACTTTATGAGTCATGTGGCTTCAAAGCATATGACTCACAGGACTATTATGAATACAAATAAAGGAACAGTGGACCCGGATGGCCCGCTGTTCTTGTCATTAATGTGCAGTATACCCGCCATCAACAAGTAAGGTTGTCCCATTTACAAAACTAGAGTCATCACTTGCTAAAAATAAGACTGCTTTAGCAACTTCCTCCGGTTTTCCTAGTCTTCCTTGTGGATGAAGGGAAACTAAAAATTCTTTCTGCTCCGGATTCACCTCTGAAAGTAAAGGAGTATCAATATATCCAGGACAAACTGCATTTATACGAATTCCATCTTTTGCATAAGCAGTACATAAGTTTTGAGTAAGTAACTTCACGCCGCCTTTTGCAGAAGAATAGGCAGTTGGATTTGGTAACGAAACAAAGCTATGAATGGATCCTGCATTAACAATAACACCGCCGGTACCTTGTTTAAGAAACTGTTCAATAGAATATTTATCAGAAAGGAACACACCTGATAGGTTAATATCAATGGTTCTTTTCCATCTTTCATAAGATAATTCATGGGCTGGTGCATCATCAGCTATGCCGGCATTTGCATACATAATATCAAGTTTACCGTACTTGTTTACTGTTTCATTGATCATCTGTTTAATTTGATCTTCATTAGTTACATCTGTTTTAACAAAGAGAGTATCATGTCCCTTTGCATTTAATTCTTCTGAAATACTTTTTCCGCGATCAGAAAAATCGGCAATTACTACTTTTGCACCTTCTTCCGCGAATAAACGGACAGTTGCTTCACCAATCCCACTTGCTCCACCAGTTACAATAGCTACTTTATCTTTTAATCTCATGTTAAATCTCTCCTTCTGTTAAATTGACCCGATATTATCTTGATGTTGCTCCACCGTCTATAACGAATTCCGCACCTGTTGAATACGCTGATTCGTCAGAAGCTAAGAATAATACAGTATTAGCAACATCTTTCACTGAGCCAAGATGTCCTAATGGAAATAAACTTTTTCCTAACTCTTCTTTTGAACTTCCTGAAACTTCAGATGCATAATCAGCCATTCCTGTATCAATATACCCTGGATGTATTGAATTAACCCTTACGCCATATGGAGCATATTCCATTGCTGCATCTTTTGTCATAATACGAACAGCACCTTTGCTCGCTCCATATAGAACATGTCCAGGTGCACCAGTTAGCCCTGCGATAGAGGAAGCATTGATAACAGATCCTTTATTTTGTTTCGCCATTAACGGCATAATATGCTTCATTCCTAAAAATACACCAGTCACATTAATAGACATGAGACGATTCCAGTCTGCTAATTCAATTTCTGCTAATGGTTTAATAATATAAATTCCCGCATTATTAAAAAGTATATCTACTTTCCCAAATGTTTTTATTGTTTCATTAGCAACTCTTTTCCAATCATCTTCATTGCTCACATCATGTTGGATAAAAAGAGCTTCCCCGCCATTTGCTTGTATATCCTTAACTGCTTGACTTCCAGATTCTTTATTAATATCCGTTATAACAATTTTTGCCCCTTCTTTAGCAAATAACAATGCGGTTTCTTTTCCGATACCTGTTCCACCGCCAGTTATAATAGCTACTTTATTTTCAAGTCTCATGTTCATCACAATCCTTTCATTATTCATGCTTTCGAACTAACGACACTTTCCTATAATTTGTTATTTGTGATAAAAAGATTCATTAACTTGTCACAATTCCATCTTACTCCTTTCATTTTGAAATACTATCCTATAAAATGCTGTATAATATGAAAGAATCTTCCCTCCGTTTATAGGTGTGTTACTTTTATAGGAGGATTTTTTGTAAGGGAGAACTATTTTCTATGGCACAATCTCTTCATTCATTTGACGAAATTACTTTTAAGCAATTCGTTTTATTTATAAAATCTCACCACCAACAATTAGAAGAAAATCTTTGCATTTACTTAAATCAGGACGACACCCTTTCACACGAGGAACAAAAAATAGTAGGCTCATTATTGGACTCGTTTTTACTATTTTTTGTTACCTTTAACATCGAGGAATCTGAAGATGAGTTCGAAACCCATGTAGTCGTTTGGCTCAAATCACAATTATCGCTCTTATCTATAAAAAGTTTTAATCTTTTTCGGTTAATTTTTGAAAAAGCTTTAATTACGTTAATGATTCAAATTAAGTACAATCGAAGCACCTCTATTCTCATGTGTTTGTTATCCATTTATTCACAACTTATCTATCATTTTAATGAATGGGTAAACGAAGACATGACAGTTGTACATTCGAAATCTTTTCATGACAATACTAAACTCCAATCCTTGGATCGTTTAAATAAACTCCTTATACGCTCCTCCAGGGTTCATGAATTTGCGCATATTTTAAAAAAATGTGAGGAGTTTTTTTCGTATAAACGATGTGTATTCTATGCCTACATTCCTTGGTCCAATCAAGTTTATGGAGTAATCGGTGCGGAACTTCCGAAGGTTCAAAGCATGAAGGGCCAACTAAGTTCAAGAGAAACGACAATTTTTAATGCACAAAAAGCTATCTTTTTAAAGGATCCTAAAGGATATGTAAAGGATGAACATATCGAATTATTTAATCTTTCATCGGTTATTTTTGTACCAATTGTAAATAAACAGCAGGTTTTTGGATGGTTAACGTTTGATCAGTTAGGTGAGGAGTTCGATTGTTCGAAGGAAGAATTAGACTTTCTGGAGGAAGTAGGAAATCGGCTCGGTTTATATTTATCCAGAAGTGGCGAAAGCACATCGGGATCCTCTAATCTCCATCTAACAGAAAGAGAAAGCGAGATCCTCGATTTACTGGCTGAAGGGTATGACAATAAAAAAATGGGAGAAATTTTGTATTTAAGCGAGCATACAGTAAGAGATTATATTAGTAGTTTAATGACAAAATTAAAAGCTAAAAATCGGACACAAGTTGTTGCTTATGCCTTTCGATACGGGATATTAAAATAATTACAATCAATGGGGGCAAATTTGTTCTCCCCCTTTAAACGTATTGTAAAAATAATGTGTATTTTATTGTTGCATCAGTTTTCTTATCGAATTCACGTGAGCGAAAACCAAATGTAATTGTTACCTTCACTTCATATGGTGAAATAATTTGACTGCTTGTATCAATTGTTGTTCGAAAAAACATCCCTTCTTGGTCAGAAAAGCCATAATCAATCCCTCTTAAAGCACAATTGGCCTGATATACTCTATATGGATAGGTCCGATATGTACGAGATATGGTTCTTCCTTTTTCTAACGCTTTAGGAAAACGAACTTCATCCTCGATAATTTTCAGCATATATATCACCTCATTTGATATATATGCGTTTTTTGCAGGCAGTAGTCTTTGTTCCGGAATATATGCAGAATTGGAGTATTAACATGAAAATTGGTTTAATAAGACATTATAAAGTGTTGAAAGATTTTCCGAAGGAGAAACGACTATATTCTGCAGAAGAGGTAAAACAGTGGTTTGCAGAGTATGATGTTGCAGAAATTGAATACAGAAAGGATCCTCCCAAAACGACTGAATGGAAAGCCTGTTATTCAAGTCCGATGTCACGAGCAATTAAAACAGCTCGGCATCTTTATGATCGCGACATTATTGAGTTAGAGGAGCTTCAGGAAATTGCAGCTCCCGTTTTTAGTACGAGATTGAAGTTGCCTTTTACCGTGTGGGCATTCTTCATTCGTTTTTCCAATTTATTTAATAAGCAAACAAGAGCAGAAATAAAGCAAACAAAAAAGAAAATTAATTACGTGCTAGATGAAATTTTGAAGAGTAATAAGGAAGATGTACTCATTGTAAGTCATGCCGCATTAATGTTTTACATAAGAAAAGAACTTTTAAAAAGAGGCTTTACAGGGCCAAAATTCACTATTGCTAAAAATGGGGAATTGTATGAATTTAAATTGTAATTATTGCGTGGCCTTGCGGATCAGGATCCAGTTTTCCCCTTTACTTGTGCTATATTGCGATGATTTCGTTTGCTAATCCTTGAGATGCGGGTAGGAAATGATGGGGAAATCGATGCCCACCTGCTCGAATCCGCTGCTTGCGGGCAGATGAGAGGGCGGTCTCTCTCCTTATCTTCTCGTATCCGATGCTTGCGGGTAGATGAGAGGGCGGCTCCTCTCCTTATCTTCCCGCTTCTGATGCTTGCGGGTAGTTGAGGGCGCGATCTCTCTCCTTATCTTCCCGCTTCCGATGCTTGCGGGTAGTTGAGAGGGCGATTCTTCTCCTTATCTTCCCGTATCCGATGCTTGCGGGTAGATGAGAGGGCGGCTCCTCTCCTTATCTTCCCGCTTCCGATGCTTGCGGGTAGTTGAGGGCGTGATCTCTCTCCTTACCTTCTCGAATTCACTACAGAGAATTCATTTAAAATAACCGCATTTTTTCTGACACATGCTTCCCATCACCAATTACATATCCCATCGATTTATAACCAACTAATCGTTTATCATACATTTTCTTTAAAATAGAAACCCTTACGTCCACATAATCCTTTATTGAATGTTTATATAGTAAATACATTTTAGAAAGATAAACAAGATTTTCAGTTTTCTATCACGTACTTTAGACACAAAAGTCAGGTTATTTCTGACTAAGCTCACTTTTTCTATATATTTCTCTACCAAATGTATCAATATGATTTTTCAAATTTTCATTATTTATTTCTTCATATTGCACGATGTCAAAGAAATAAGGTAGTGGAAATTCTTCGTTTAAAAGATCGTCCAACTGATAAAGCGTTTTACTAGTCACATTTTTACCTGATATCGCAATATCGACATCTGACCCTTTTTTATAGTTCCCTAGAGCCCTACTCCCAAAAATGATCGCTTTATCAATTTCTTTTAAATTTTCCATTGCTCTTTGTATATACTCAAAATCTCGATCCAATAATCCAAACATCGAATCATTCCTTTGAAAGTTTATCATATAATGATTTAAAAATTGGAACATAAATTTTATACAGTTTTCACAATTGAAACATCCTAACTTCTTTTAACCAATTTTACTTGTTGTCCCAGCAAAAATCCACCGATATAACGTCCATATCCATGCTCATTAGGATAAAAGACATTCCTTTTTGTTTTACATCCGATTGGGTGTCGGCAGCCCCAGTACGGTCAATGCATCGCCAATTGTTTCTTTGAATTTTAACGTAAGCCAAAGTCTAAACGCCTTTTTGTCATTATCGGCTTTAATAATTGGGCAGGCTGCATAGAAGTTATTGAACAAAGTTGCTAACTCATGTGCGTACGTACATATTCTGTGCGGTGATAATTCTTTAACAGCCGTATAAAGAGTATCCTGCCAAGTGGCGATATGTCTGAGTAGTGCGTATTCAGCCTTATCCATCTGATTTATTTTGTCCGGAACCAATTGCTCCGAATATAAGTCAACTTCGGCTTTACTTAAAATGCTAACTGCACGAGCATGGGAATACATTAAATACACACCCGTATTTCCTGTCACTTCTGTCGCCTGTTGGATATCAAAAACGACCTCGGTTAATAAACTAAAACGAAGAAGGTAGTAACGGATCGATGCTACCGCAATTGTTCTACTCGACAAACCACTTTTATCTGAACGTTTATTTTCAATAATCCCTTCCATAAGATCAACTAAATCAGATATTTTTATTCCTATTCCTTGTCTTCCAGACATGGCATACGATGCTTTTCCATCTGTTGTATCTAAACCAAGTTCCTTCGCAGCCGCTGGGCTTAATGAAACGACACCGTAACTGACATGTCGAAGTTTCTCAGCCTGTTTTGTATATCCCAATATTTCAAGTGCTTGTTTCACCATTGCTTGCGGGTATTCTTGTCTGTGGTCAATAACATTGATGACGAAGTCCGCTTGACCAAATGACGCATCCGTTCCATTCATACTCGTTGTCCATAAACCTTCTGTAAAACGTTTATACATAAAGTCCTTTTCCAGCAATCCAAATTTCCATAGATGATAAGCAATGTCTTTTGCTGTATAAGTTAAAATGCCATTGGATCGAACTAAAACTTTATCCATACTATGTTCGGATTCGGTATCTTCTGCGACAGTTGTAGGCTGTTTCAACACCCAGCACCCCTTCAACTTACCGGAAGTTTCTTGGTGAAAATGTTCTGTTTGTTTAAGTAAGTTAAACGCCGCAGTCAAAAATCCTTCCCTTACAATATTGCTTTCCCATACTAACAAATCATAATGAATGTCAAACTCATTCATTTCTTCGATATGTTCGCGAACAATTCGATCTACAACAAGCAACCCGACCCAAGACAAATTTTCATTCCCCTCTTCAAGTGAATGTAAAACATTTGTCCTTTGTTCAAGTAATGAAGGATTTTTTTCATACTGCTTATTTACCGTGGAGTATATATCCCAACAGAAATCACCAAAACGAGAGTGCTCCTTTTTATATGGAATATTTAAAATACCAACAACTGTGTCTGCAAGCTGATTCCCTAAATCATCGATATAATTATGCACTTCGACCTTATATCCCGCTCTTTTTAAAAGTCGTACAAGAGAATCACCAATACACGAATTTCTTAAGTGGCCAATATGAGCCGATTTGTTCGGATTGATAGATGTATGTTCAATGACTACTTTTTCTCCGTTGTTCAAAGGAAAAGTGAAATCCCTCTGAGACCACTGATTCCAATCGATATACATATTGATAAATCCCGGTGGTGCGACTTCAATTTTGTTAACCAAATTCTTCAAGTACCCATCTTGCTCCAGTTTGTTTTTCAACATTCCCGCAATTTGAATTGGTGCTTTTCTCAAAACTTTTGCAAGCTGCATGGCAATATTCGTTGAATAATCGCCATGTTCCAAATGTGATGGCTGTTCAACAGAAATTTTCAAATCCTCATTGTAGTTGAGACCTATTTCTTGAAAAAGACTTATCACAGACTTTTCGATGTTGTTTATAATCAATTGGCTTATCATAAAAAAACCTCCTTTAAATAAAAAAAAGCCTTCATCTCCTTAAAAAGAGACGAAAGCTTTGCATTCGCGGTACCACTCTTGTTGTTAAACTTACCGTTTAACCACTCAATAAGATAACGGTCTTAGCCGTGACTTCCTACTAATACATTCAAAAGTCATTCTCATGGGTCCGTTTCACTGTTAACTCGGTACCGGCTTTCACCAACCCGGCTCGCTTTGACTCTCATCAACAATTACTCTCCCAGTCCTAGAAACTGTAGTATTTTTAAACATTATATCCAAATAAACAAAAAAGTCAATCTTTATTAAGTACCACAGAAAGTTCGGTAAGGTGTAGTTGACTTTGGCAGTTTGGCGTATTCAACTTGTTCATCAGAGTGTTCATAAGGATTTGAAAGTACATTCAACAGCCTATCCATCACACAAAAGTCTTCGTTTTCAACCGCGGCTTCTAGTGCTTCTTCCACCCGATGATTCCGTGGAATCACTGCAGGATTGCTATGTCTCATCAATTGATTTGATTCTGCTTTCGATTCCGGTTGTCTACCAAGTCTTGATTGCCAGCGCTCATACCACTGAGCAAACTCCTGTGTTCCAAATAAATTATTATTATCACGCTTATCAAACGTTAAAGCAATAAAAGTATTCGTATAATCCGCTTGGTGTTTTTTCATTAAATCAAGGAGATCCTTAATAATGGAATCATCTTGTTCCTCTTCGTTAAAAATTCCTAGTTTCGCTCTCATTCCTGCGATCCAATAGGAGTGATATAGTTCGCCAAATTTTGAAATCTCACCTTGGGCCAGCTTAACCGCCTGCTCTAGATTATCATGCAAAAGCGGCAATAAAGATTCAGCAAAACGAGAAAGATTCCATGCTGCCATATACGGCTGATTGCCATAAGCATAGCGTCCTTGAATGTCAATCGAACTAAATACCGTTTCAGGATCATATGTATCCATGAATGCACATGGACCATAATCGATCGTTTCTCCACTAATCGTCATATTATCCGTGTTCATTACGCCATGAACAAAACCAACTAGTTGCCATTTAGCGATCAGTTTAGCTTGGCGATTAATTACTTCCTCAAGTAATGAAAGATATCGGTTTTCAATATTCTCAAGCTCTGGATAATGCCGCTGTATTGTATAATCAGCCAAAATTTTAAGTTCCTCCACTTTACCCAAATTAGCGACATATTGAAAAGTGCCGACACGAATATGACTGGCAGCTACACGGGTCAATATTGCACCTGTTAGTTCCGTTTCTCGGATAATTGACTCACCCGTTGTTACTACGGCCAGACTACGGGTGGTTGGAATTCCAAGAGCATGCATGGCTTCACTAATAATGTATTCCCGCAACATCGGGCCAAGTGCCGCGCGACCATCTCCCCCTCTTGAATAAGGCGTTCTGCCTGCACCCTTTAACTGGACATCAAACCTCTCACCTTGGGGAGTAATCTGCTCACCTAGAAGCACTGCCCTTCCGTCCCCTAACATAGTAAAATGCCCAAATTGATGACCTGCATACGCTTGAGCAATCGGGGCTGCACCTTCAGGAATCTTATTCCCCGCAAGCATTGCTACCCCATCATCACTTTGCAACTCCTTAACGTTCAAACCCAAGGATTTTACGATCTGATCATTGAGAATGATCAACTTAGGCGCCTGTACAGGTGTTGGGTTGGTGGGAGAAAAAAATAACTTTGGCAGACGAGCATAACTATTGTCAAAATTCCATCCAAATTCCTTATTTGCTATCATTGATTCTCCATCCTTATTTGTATTTTCGTTCATGAATACTATCGTACTTATACCACCCATATTACACAAAAAGATAGTTAAAAGACATTATGTTTAATTTCTACTCTCAGCGATTTATTATGCTGACGTATTCGCAGATTTCAAATTTTTTCAATAATCGACTAAATCCAACCTGTTCTTTTCTTAATCAAACGTTTGATTAAATAATGGATAAAACGCTTCGTTACTGACTTTTGACTGAATGTAAAGAAAAAAATATGTCGAATAAGAAAGTGGTTTTTTCCATAAAAAAAGAGAGTATTCACTTACCCCTTAGGGAAATACCAATTTAAAATTTTTCGGAACAGCAATCTTGTCTGTAGAAAGTTATTTAGTTCAAATTACTACTATCAACAAACAACGTAGAGTATAATAACGAGTAGCTATCATGGTTAAACTAACTAGAACAACAACTATTGGAGGTAATAAAAATGGTCTTGCCTAATTTTGAGGATAATTTACAGAAATATGCAAAACTTTTAGTTGCAAAAGGAATCAATGTTCAACCGGGTGATTGGGTAAAAGTTACAATTACTGTTGATCAAGCGCCTTTAGCACGATACATAACAAAAGAAGCTTACCAATTAGGTGCTGAAAAAGTCATTATCAAATGGTCTGATGATGAAATTAGCAAACTACATTACTTACATCAACCTAAAGAGGTTCTCACGAATATTCCTGAATACGAAATTCAAGAATCCGATGACCATGTACTAAATCACCGGGTTAGTCGTTTGTCAATTGTTTCAAGTGATCCAGGTTTACTTAATGAAGTTGATCCCTCTAAGGTTGCGGCTTATCAAAATGCAGCCGGTAAAGCATTCAAAGCCCAACGCATCGCGACTCAAAATGATGACTTGAAATGGACAGTTGCCGCTGCTGCAGGAGCAGGTTGGGCAGCACATGTATTTCCTGATCTTTCAACTTCCGAAGAACAAGTAGATGCGTTATGGGATCAAATCTTCAAAACTTGCCGTGTCTATGAGGATGACCCAATTGCTGCTTGGGATGAGCATAAAAAAACATTAAATGAAAAAGCGTCTATATTAAATGAAATCCAATTTGATGCGCTGCATTATACAGCACCTGGTACAGATTTAACTTTAGGTTTACCAAAGAACCATATTTGGGCAAGTGCTGAAAGTATTAATCCAAAAGGGGAAGAATTTATCGCCAACATGCCTACAGAAGAAGTTTTCACTGCACCTGATACCCATCGCATGGAAGGTGTGGTCCGCAGCACAAAGCCATTAAGCTATGCAGGTACGCTAATAGAAGGCATTGAGGTTCACTTTAAAGATGGAAAAATTGTGGACATTTCCGCCGAAAAAGGTGATGAAGCGATAAAAAAATTGGTATTTGACAATGAAGGTGGTACAGGCTTGGGTGAAGTTGCCTTAGTTCCAGACCCATCCCCAATTTCTCAGTCAAATATTACTTTCTTTAATACACTTTTTGATGAAAATGCATCGAACCATCTCGCGATAGGTTCCGCGTATCCTACAACCATCCAAGGTGGTACGAAAATGAGCCAGGAAGAATTATTAAAGCATGGCATGAACACGTCCATCGTTCATGTTGATTTCATGATTGGTTCTGACAAAATGGATATTGATGGCATCAAACAAGATGGCACCGTTGTTCCGATCTTTAGAAATGGAGACTGGGCGATTTAGTAATAAAAGATGGCAACCCTCCTTGTACAGAGGGTTGCCGTTTTACTAATCACGTTTCATTATTTTAACATTGTCGCTTTTAAAAATTCCTTCGTACGTGCTTCCTTTGGACTGTTAAAGAATTTCATTGGATTGTTTCTTTCAATGATTCTACCTTCATCCATGAAAATAATCGAATCGGCGACCTCACTGGCGAAGCCCATTTCATGGGTCACTACTACCATCGTCATTCCTTCATCAGCCAATTCTTTCATTGTTTCCAGTACTTCACCAACAAGCTCGGGGTCGAGGGCAGATGTCGGTTCATCAAATAGCATAATATTAGGTTTCATCGCAAGTGCCCTTGCAATGGCTACACGCTGTTTTTGCCCACCGGAGAGTTTACTTGGATAAACATCCGCTTTATCCTCAAGGCCAACTTTTTTGAGCAACTTTTCCGCCTCTTCAACCGCCTCACTTTTAGAAATTTTTTTCACTTTGGTCGGTGCTTCAATAATGTTTTGCAGAACCGTTTTATGCGGAAAAAGATTGAAGTGCTGAAACACCATCCCCACCTTTTGGCGTACATTATTAATATTATGGGTTTTCGGTGTAATCTCTTCACCTTTGATGAAGATTTTACCATTATCCTTTTTTTCTAAAAAATTCAAACAGCGTAACAACGTGCTTTTACCCGAACCTGATGAACCGACTAGGCACATAACTTCACTTTCATAGATTGAAACATTAATATCCTTTAAAACATGCAAACTTCCAAAAGATTTATTCAAATTTTCGATTCTAATTATTTCTCGTTCACTCATAAACCTTTCCCTCCTATCATTCACTTACTGCCAATCTTTTTTCGACCAAGCTCACAACAATTGTTAACAAGGCAACAAGCACTAAATAATAAACGGCAACGATTAACAAATAAGTCATTTCATCAAAATTATTCGATCCTAAAGTCGTCGCAACATTGAACAATTCATTCATCGATATGAAGGCAGCTAGTGAAGAATCTTTCAATCCGATAATAAACTGGTTTCCAAGTGGAGGCAGAGCTCTCTTGAAAGCTTGTGGAAGAATGATTCTACGCATGGCTAATCCTCTTGTCATACCGAGGGATCGTCCGGCTTCCATTTGCCCTTTATCAATCGACTGAATCGTCCCGCGGAAAATTTCTGCAATATACGCACCGTTATGAAAGGCAAGTGCGAGTGCTGCTGCCCAAAAGTCGGGAATAAGAAAAATTCCACTAAAACCGAAATACAAAATAAAAATCTGAACAATGAGCGGGGTACCTCGAACAAGGAATACATATATATCTGAAAGATAGCCGAAAACTTTTACTCTTGAAATTTTTAACAAGGCAAAAAATAATCCAAATACAATTCCAATTAGGATGGAAACGACCGTTAACTTCAAGGTCCATAACATGGCCTCAAGGAAAAGACCTTTACTGTTAATTAATGTCTCGATAAAATGTGAAATACTTGGCAAAATAAGATCACCCTTTCTCTATTATTCTGGTTTTCTCGTTATATCTTGACCGAAATACTTTTTACTAATTCGGGCAAGTGTCCCATTGTCACGCAGTTTTTGAAGTGCTTCATTCACTCGTTTAAGCAGTTGGGGATTATCTTTCGGAACGACAATAGCCTGTTCACTTCTTTCTATTAATTGTTTCCCTATTATGTCAAAGCCCTCTTTTTTTGCACTTTTTCCCGTGACAAAGTCGGTAATCACTGCATCATGTCTACCTATACTTAAAGCCTTTAATGCCGTAATATCACTGTCGTACATTTTAATATTGTTTGTGTACTTTTTTGCTGTGTCAGCATACGTAGAACCCTTTGCTACAGCAACTTCTTTTCCTTTTAAATCATCCACGGTTTCAATTTTGCTATCAGGCCTAGTAAATATTTGGGGTCCCGAGTAATAGTATGGAGTGGAAAAAGCAACTTGCTTGGCCCGTTCGGAGTTAATGGTGTGGCTGGCAACTGCGACATCCGCTCTGCCCGTCTTAATTCCTTCAATAAGTCCTTTAAACTTCATTCTCTTCTGAACTGGTTCGAGACCTAATTCTTTTCCAATAGCATTACCTACCTCGATATCGAAACCAGTCATCGATAAGTCATCATTTTTCACATAACTAAAGGGTTTGAATTCTCCCGAGGCAGCAAAGATAAACTTCTGTTTATCAATCAGCTCGGTTCCATCCGATAGTTGTTCCTTCTGGGCACATGCTGTCAATACAGCTATTAAAAACATGCCTGTGATCATATGTATCAATCGTTTCCTCATGCCTGATGATTCTCCTCTCTTTTCAAGCCATACTATGTATTACCCAGCAAGCATTAGTTTCAACCATAAAAAAAGACACATTCCGTGCTATTTAGGCATTCTATATAATTAAAAAATACAAATATACCAAGATTTAGGTTCCTTTTTATATGAAGAAAAATGTTATCATTAAAATAGGAAACTCCTCCAAATATCTAAAAACTATGAAACAATTAAACGATTTCTTCGTCTAAAATAAAGACTATATTTTGATTTAGAAAGGGTATAACATTGAAAAAGAAAAAGAGAAAAGGAAGATTTTTATTTATTATTCCACTCGTGTTATTATTGCTTTTTTATATACAATCAACTAAAAATCCAAGTAATCATTTGACTAATAACTTAAATAAAAAAAATACTCCCACTTTCCCCACGGAGCTCAATCCGATAGTTAAAGAACGAACTAAGCAATTAATCCAAAAAGCAGCGAAAAAGGGAATCACAGTCGTGATTACGGATGACTTTCGTAGCGCAGCCGATCAAGATCGACTTTATCAAAAGGGGCGGACAGCTGGCGGAGCGATTGTAACGAATGCCAAAGGTGGTGAGTCTTATCATAATTATGGGCTTGCAGTTGATTTTGCACTAAAGAACCGTTCTGGAGACATTATTTGGGATATGCAATACGATGGAAATAAAAATGGAAAACAAGATTGGTACGAAGTGGTGGATATAGCAAAAGCCTTAGGCTTCTCATGGGGTGGCGATTGGGTGAAATTTAAAGATTACCCACACCTTCAAATGAATTTTGGCTTAAGCATTTCTGATTTACAAGCTGGTGCAAGGCCGAATACTTCCTCCTTGACTGCTGATACGAATGAAACGAAATAATATTAGTAATACGCAAAAAGGCAGTCCCTCAGGGAACTACCTTTTTTTGTTTGGTTGCTCTATATCAATGTTTCATATACTCGTTTTTAGGATAACTTACAAAAAAGCTTATTTTTCTCTTAGTTCGTATATCTAAATTCATACTTTCAGCCCGATAAGGAAAACTATAACTATAACATCAATAACTGGAGCGAAAATGTATGAGAAAAGTGTTTCAAATTTACAAAAATGATTGGGTAAATGTGTTTAAAACACCGATTGCACTGTTTTTGATCATTGCTTTAATGATTCTCCCATCATTATATGCCTGGTTTAATCTTAAAGCTTCGTGGGACCCATATGGAAATACATCACATATTCCTATCGCTGTAACAAACGCTGATGAAGGGGCTGTTTTACGAGGTAAAAATATTGATGTGGGCAAGGAAATTGTCAACACATTGAAAAAAAATAATGCACTTGGTTGGACATTTGTCAGTGAGGAAAAAGCCGCGCATGGATTGGAACACGGGGATTATTATGCAACCATTTATATTCCAAAAGATTTTTCAAAACGGATCACCACTCTCTTAGATGATCAACCAATAAAACCGGAGATCACATACAGTGTTAATGAAAAAATCAATGCCATTGCCCCAAAGATTACATCGAAAGGGGCCTCAACAATAACGGAAAATGTCAGTTCTAACTTTGTTAAAACAGTTAGTAAGGCCGTTCTTACCGAGTTTAATAAAATAGGCATTGAATTACAAAGGGAATTACCGACTATTTTAAAAATGGAAAATCTTTTATTTGAATTAGAAAAGCATTTACCAGATATTCGAGACATGGGAAATAAAGCATTAGCATTTGAAAAGAAATTACCGGAAATTCGAAAGCAAGGACAAAAAATTATCGCTTTAGAAAAAATTCTCCCCGAAATCAATCAATCATCAAAAGAAATATTAAAATTAGAAGATAAGTTACCAGAACTTAAAAACATCGGAAATGGAGTCTTAGCTTTACAAAAAAAACTACCAGACATCCAAAAAGCAGCAAATAAGGTAACTGAGATCGACCAACATTTTGACACTATACAAAAAGGGATTCAAACAGCATTGGATGACACGGCAAAGGCTCAGAAAATCATTCAAACAGCCCAAGAGTCAATGCCTAAAGTGGAACAGGTAGTAGGAAATGGAAAAGAGATGGCTGCCGCGGCAGATGACTTTTTAACTAAAAATGAAGATGCTTTTGCCTCGATGATCCCGATTGTGAAGCAAAATTTATTACTTTTAAAACAAACAGCTGATACTGTCAGCGGGTTAACGAACAGCTTAAAAGATAATAGCATGAATCCGGAATCAGCACTACAAATGTCACAAGCTTTAGATGAACAATTGACAAACGGGATCAACGAAATCGATCGAACCATTGGAATGTTTACTCGCATCAATGAGAATATGCCAAACAAACCACTTACGGGAGTTATTCAGAAACTTGGGGATACAAAGGCAAAATTTGAACAGCAGCTTTCACTTGTCAGAAAAATTGAAGTTCCTTTAAAAGAAGGAAAGCAACCGAATTCCCAATTGATTTCCCAATTAAACCAAACATCTCAACAAGCAAGTCAGTTATTAAATGATATTCTTGGTCGATACGATTCGGAAATTGCGCCAAATATGACGGAAGGGTATAAAAAGCTTTTACAAGTAACGAAAGATTCAGCTTCTGTTTTAAATACAGCCAAAGAAAAGCTTCCTGACATTAAACAAATTTTACAGGATTCAGCGAAAGCTGCGAACTTTGGTTACGATCGATTAGAACAATTGCAGCAAGATCTTCCTGATATTGAAAAAAAGGTCCATGAAACAGTACAAAAAATTCAAACAGTCATGCCAAAAGTCGTTCAAGGAGTAAATGCCGCGGCAAACTTTTTTCACAATGACTTTCCAAAATTAGAACCAAAAATTCATAAGGCAGCGGATTTTGTAAGAAATGATCTACCAGGTGTTGAAAATGATATTCGACGGGTAGCGGAACTCATTCGCACAAAGCTTCCTGAAGTGGAAGAAGCAGCACATAAAATTGCTAATTTAGTTCGAAATGACTTGCCCAACCTTGAAAAGGCAGTTAAAAATGCAGCAAATAAAGTACGGAAGTTTAATAATGAGGAAAATTTAGGAGACATCATTGAACTGTTAAAAAATGATATCAATAAAGAAAGTGATTTTCTAGCAAACCCTGTTCTATTAAAGGAACATAAAGTATTTCCTATTCCAAACTACGGATCAGCGAATTCACCTTTCTACACGACATTAAGTCTTTGGGTAGGTGCACTGCTCTTGATTTCCTTATTAAGGGTGGATGTGGAGAATAGAGAATCTTTTTATTCCCCTTATCATGAATATTTTGGGAGATTTCTTACTTTCGCTACAATAGGTTTGTTTCAAGCGTTAATTGTTACTTTAGGGGATTTGTTCCTCCTGAAAGCATATGTAGCAGATAAAGTCCCATTTATTCTTTCCGGTATTTTTATTAGCTTTGTATTCATGTCCATTGTTTACACACTCGTTTCTATTTTCGGGAATGTAGGTAAAGGATTGGCGATTATTCTGCTCGTACTTCAAATTTCAGGATCGGGAGGGACGTTTCCCATTCAAGTAACCCCACCTTTTTTTCGAGCAATCAATCCATTTTTGCCATTTACCTATGCCATTAATTTAATGCGAGAAACGGTCGGCGGAATGGTACATGATCTAGTTATCCATAATATTCTGTTTCTCTTGCTATTTTTAATTATCGGGTTTGCCTTAGGTATACTCTTGAAAAAACCATTAGCGAAGCATACTGAAAAAATAGCTGAATTAGCGAAGAAAAGTAAGCTTATACATTAGAATAAAAGGGACGAAATTTAGCTTAAAACTAGATATCGTCCCAAATCCCTAACAGGTACGCTATAATAAAAGAAAAAGGAGTTGGTAAAATGGCAATTAGGAGAGAAGATATTCATAAATTAATTGAAGAAGTACCCGACGAAAAACTTTCAGATCTTGTAAAGGTCATTAAACTTTTGACCATTTCTGAAGAAGAACCAACTAAAGATGAAAATAAGTTAATTAAAGAAGCTCTAAAAGAATATGAAAATGGTGAAACTAGTTCGTATACAATAGATGAATTGCGTAAGGAATATTTAGAAGATGAGTAAATATATACTTGAATTGTCTAAAGGCTCTAAAAAGTTCCTTGATAAGAGTGACAAAATTACAAGAGAACGAATAATTAATGTCATACATGCTCTTACTGAAAATCCCTACTCCTATGCAGGAACTATAAAACTTACTGGGTATGAGAATATTTACAGAGTTAGAGTAGGAAAGTACAGGATAATATATCAAATACTAAATGAAAAGCTTATAATTTTTATTCAAGATATCGATAGCAGAGGGGATATATATAAAAAGTTATAATAATCTATGCATAGAATATTCTTTATGAATATTAACCAATTTCCTACCAATTAACTATAATCCCACATAATAAAAACATTCAGCACAAAAAAACCTTACCACGTATTCAACATGGCAAGGTTTCTTCCAAATCACTGTATAAATTCTTTCATAACTTCTGATGGTGTTAGAGTGGGACCTGATGATCCCTTATTTCACCTCAGCAGGTTTCATTTGTGTGCTTTCCTGTGAATTTAACTTACTGACAGCCGTGTTGCTTGTATCGACACGTTTAACAAATAGGGCTAATACTAAAGCGACAATATTTATAGCAAGAGCTACATAGAATGAATATTGAATACCGGCTAATAAAGCTTTTTGCGTTAATAAAGCTTCTGTTGCTTTTGTTAAAGTTGTTGGGTCGACGCTTGTCATTAAGTCTTCTGCTTTTGTTTTTGTCACGGAATTCATAATGGTTACAAGAACGGCTGTACCAATCGAACCGGACACTTGCTGTGCGGTATTGTTAATCGCCGTACCGTGTGGATTTAAGCGATTTGGCAGTTGATTTAAACTGTTTGTCATTATTGGCATCATTACCATTGACATACCAAACATACGAAGCGTGTAAACTAAAATAATATAAGAGTAACTAGAATCGATTTGTAAGTTTGCTAACATGTATGTTGAAACTGCTGTAACTATAAGGCCTACCACAGCAAGAATTCGCGGACCGAATTTATCGAATAGTTTCCCTGTTATTGGTGACATAATCCCCATTATAATTGCACCAGGAAGCATCATTAAACCGGAATCAAGTGGTGATATACCTCTTACACTTTGTACATATGCCGGTGTTAAAATCATACCGGAGAACATAGCTACCGCGTTTACGATTGCAATTATGGATGCAAGTGTAAACATTGGGTACTTATATGCACGTAAATCTAAAAGCGGTTCCTTCAGTTTTAATTGACGGATAATGAAAGCGACTAAGGCAATAGCACCCACAATTAAAGTAGTTAAGACTAATGAATCAGTCCATCCATCTGAACTTGCGGAACTAAAACCATATAATAATCCACCAAAACCGAGAGTAGATAATATAATGGAGAAGAAATCAACAGTAGCCTTTTTGTTTTGATCCATTACATTTTTCATTTTCCAAATTGCTAACAGTAAACTGATGATCGCTAAAGGCAAAATCATTTTGAATAGTAATCGCCAGTCATAATACTCTACAATATAACCTGATAATGTTGGCCCAATAGCCGGCGCTGTAATCATAACTAATCCGAAAACTCCCATTGCTGTCCCACGTTTTTCACGAGGGAAGCTAACTAACATAATATTCATTAACAAAGGTCCCATTACCGAAGAACCAGCTGCTTGGATCATTCGCCCAGCAAGCAATACACTAAAGTTTGGTGCAAAGGCTGCCGTTGCAGTACCTAGTGTAAAAATCGCCATAGCTGTAATAAATAAATTACGATTTGAAAAGCGTGTGATCAAGAAAGCTGATGCTGGAATTAAGACACCGCTGACTAGCATATAACCTGTGGCCAGCCACTGAACGGTTGAATAATCTTTAATTTTCAAGTCCACCATAATAGACGGCAATGCGACATTTAATAGCGAGTTATTTAAAAAAGAAACAAAAGCTCCTATAAATAAAATCGCCAGCATTAAATACGGTGGTTTCTTTTGTTGTATAATTGAATCCATATTTTTGTATCTCCTTATTCTGTAAAATTAACTTAATGGACTATTTTCTAGTATCACCTAGGCATTTTGATTGCCCATATATTTGAAATTAGGTCGTTTACAAATCCGAACGTTTATCCCTTTTTTTTGAAGTTTTTCCACAATGTTTTTTAAATTTATCTTCTTCTTTTTCCTTGCTTCAAAGGTCATTAGTCCTCTTCCTTATATAAGCCTCTTTTTAGAAGTTCTATTTGATCGATATAATTTTTTAATGTTTCTTCGTCCGATAATTCCTTACCAAACATATGAACAAGATTATGAAAGGTTACTGCTGTAGCAATTTTCATTATATGATGCAGATCCTTTTCGTCCTTTATGTTCAAATTTTTAGTATTAATCAAATGAATGATATCGAAATACTGTTTTTTCTGACTCTCCTCGTAAAGATTATTCACTAATGTGTTTTCAAGCTTATAATTCATATTTAAAAAAGCATTTTTAAAAAAGCTTTTATGCTCAGGATTTTTGTGAATTCTAATCATAAATTGAAAGGATTCGATAAATGTTTCAAAAATATCACCATCCTTCTCCTTTAAAATGGATATGAATCGTTCCGCATTTTTTTTCGATAGTTGATTTAACAAGTAAAAATATAAATCCTCTTTATCCTCAAAATACTGATAAAAGCTGCCTCTAGGAATTCCGGCATTTTTAATAATATTTGCAATCGATGCTTCATGTAATGGGACTCTGGAAAACTCCTCTTTAGCGGATATAATTAAAGTTTCCTGCTTATCTTTAGATAAGTGAAAAAACGTTTGTTTTGGCATTGTTACTTTCTCACCTCGATTTGTGACAACGTGTCATATGCAATTGCATTTCATTATTATATATGACACATTGTCATAAGTCAATAATAAAAATGACGTTGTGTCACATTTTTTTAAATATAAAATCCATCGAATAATAATACACGTCTAACACCCTACACTTTCATTAAATTCATTAACAATTGGGCATATTAATTTGACGGCAATGTAAGGTACCAAATTGATTCCAACAATTCACTATTTAAATTCTGGCAATTTTGCGACAAATATGTTCAAATAGAGCGGTCATTTTGAACAGTGGAGAATGTCAATTTGACCAAACCAATACCAGAGATTACTTCAGAGACTACTTCAAAGATTAATATATAATCCCTTGTAAAACAGGATGGTATTAATTTTGGCAGTAATTTAAAAATATTTGTTTAGTGGGTTTCTTTTTTATCGTTTAATTTATATAAGTGAAACCACAAGTTATCAAAACCGATGATCAACATTGCAGGATAAAGAGCAATGACTTCCAGGATCAGGCTTAGACATGGCTTGTTGTGGTTATGAGGTAACAAGTATAATATAAATAGATAATAATTGTAATGAGGAGCGTGATTGCATGGCTATACCACGAAACGATAGCACACTTACGTACTCAGAATATCTGGAATTGGGCGATGATATAAGGTATGAGGTAATTGATGGCCAAGTTTACAATATGTCCCCAGCACCTTCCACTAAACATCAAGCCATTCAAAGAGAGTTGTTAACTGAATTTAATATTTATTTAAGAGGAAAAAATTGCAGTGTTTTTGGATCTCCACTTGATGTTTGTTTCACTGAGGAAGATAACGACATTAAAAAAATTAAAGAATGGGTAGAGCCTGATCTTGTTGTGGTATGTGATAAAGATAAGATTCATGAAAAACGAATAGTTGGCGTTCCTGATTTAGTTGTTGAAATCCTTTCTAAATCAACGGCAAAAAAAGATAAACTTATTAAGTTCAATCGCTATCAAAAAGCAGGTGTAAAAGAATACTGGATTGTTGATCCCTTACATGAGACTATTGACGTTTATTTGCTACAAAATGGAGCCTATAAACATGCTGGTATATATTTTAAAGAAGATCATATTCCAGTTAACTTGTTTGAGGATTTTTCGATTGATTTAATGAATATATTTAGAGATACGGATTATTAAAAATACCTGCCCTAAATGTGTTAGTGTTAACGGATAGAGGGTTGAATTTTATAAACACATCGAAAAAAATCCCGGGCTACTCTTAGAGTAAACCCGGAATAAGATTAGAAAAAGTGTATTAAACAGCATCTTTATGCTGCTTATTTGCTGGGGTGACATCGTGATTTTTCTTCTTCACGAGTAAATAGACAAGTGATAAGAAAACAAGCCACGGAACCCCAAATTGAAGCATGATTTTAAAATCAGTAAACCATGCGGTAATCATTAAACTTAACAGGAGGAGACCGCCCAATAATGTTAAATATGGAAAACCAAGCATTTTCACTGGTAATTTGCGGCCGCCGGCTTTCTCCCATCTTTTTCGGAAAAATAAATGGGAAACAAAAATTACTAACCAAGTAAAGAGAGAACCGAACATCGAGATTCCCATCATAAAAGCATAGGATGACCCCGGCATTAATGCACTGACGACAGCAGCGACGATGATTCCTGCTGTAGAAACAGCTAATGCTACGGTTGGAACTCCTTTTTTATTCAGTTTGCCAAATATTACTGGAGCAAATCTTTCTGTCGATAAAGAGTACATGGTCCGTGAAGATGCATACAGCTGACCATTCATAGACGATAAAGCGGCTGTCAGCACAATAAAGTTCATAATACCGGATGCGCCCGGGATATTTAAATAATCCATTACTTTCACAAATGGACTTTCTTCAATACCAGCCTGACTCCATGGAACAATCATTAACATGATGGTCATCGTCAACACATAGAATACAGTTAAGCGGAATACAGTTGCTTTTAATGCCTTTGGTACAGCAGTATCCGGATCCTTCGCTTCACCTGCTGTAACCGCTATCAATTCCGTGCCTAAAAAACTAAATAGCGAAATAAATACCGCTATCCACATTCCTTTGAAACCGAAGGGAAAAAAACCACCGTCACTAACTAGATTATTCATGCCTCCGTGATGTTGGCCGGTTGGTCCAAAAAGAACATATGCCCCAAGAAGAATAAATCCTACAATGGCACTCACTTTTATCATTGAGAACCAATATTCAAATGTTCCAAATGCATTAACACTTGTCAAGTTTACATAAATTAGTACAGCTCCGAAGACGATGATCCACACAATTCCTGGAACCGAAGGAAACCAGTATTTCATATAAACAGCAATAGCACTTACTTCAACACCAATCCCAAGAACTTGGGCAATCCAATACGAATATCGGACAAGAAATCCAACCATTGGATGAAGGTATCGGTCGGCGATTGTTCCAAATGAACCTGATGTTGGATGGGCAACCGTCATTTCTGCTAGACAACCCATTAATAATAAAACAATAAATGCACCAATCGCGTAACTAATAATTACACTTGGTCCTGATGCCCCAACTGCCAGTCCGCTTCCTAGAAAAAGCCCTGTTCCAATTGCCATCCCCATTGATATCATTGACAGCTGTCCCGTTGTTAACTGCCGCTTTAATCCCTCACCGCCAGTGCTCCCTTTCATTCCTTCATCCCCTCCATCTTCCATTCCCCAACTTATATCAGAGGGAATGAACCCTTCGATCAAGTTTCATTTTTTCCGTTTTAAGCTACGATCTCACGTGTGTTTTCAAATTTCTCATACTGTTTTTCCACCACAATTTTCTTCAAAATCTGTACTGCATTCCAAACATCCTCGTAGGACGTATAAAGTGCAACAGGTGCAAGACGAATCCCTTTGGGTGCTCGGAAATCCGGGATAACAGCATTTTCTTTCAATGATTTACAAATTCTTGCGGCTTCCTTATGCTCAAGATACACATGTCCGCCACGTCGTGCATCTTCCCGTGGTGTTCCAATGGTATATCCCAATCCCGCTAATTCCGTATCAATTAAATCCATTAAATATTGGTTTATTTTCAATGACTTTGTACGGATATTTTCAATACCGGCTTCTGCAAATATCTCTAATGATCCAATTAAAGGAGCCGTACTTAACACATGAGGGGTGCCTATTTGGAAAGCCCCTGCTGTTTCGGCAGGTGTTAAGGTTAGTTCTAAATCGAATTGTTTATCTTTTCTCGAACTGAACCATCCTGCCATCCCGGGAAGTTTGCCAAAATGTTTCCGATTGACGAATAGGCCGGCAACACCGCCAGGTCCTCCGTTTAAATGTTTATAGTTGCACCAAAAGGCAAAGTCAACATCCCAGTCACTGAAAGAATGCGGGATGGAACCTACAGAGTGACAACCATCAAAGCCGATTAGTATCCCACGTTTATGCGCTTCTTCAGTTAATCGTTTTATATCTAATATTTGTCCGCTGCGATAAAGTACAGTTGGAAGCACGATCAAGGCAATCTCATCAGTCATTGCGGCAATAATATCTTCTTCTTCTAAAAAGCGGCCATCTCTGCTTTTCGCAAGGACTAAATGTGTATCTGGATTATAACCATGATTTCTTAACTGACTTTGCAATGCATATAAATCGGTTGGAAACGTCAGTTCATCCGCCAAAATTTTCGTCCGGTTTCCTTCTGGTTTATAAAAAGTTGTAACGAGCTGATGGAGATTAACTGTTGTGGAACCCGTAACAATTACTTCTTCAGGTGAAGCACCTACTAGCGGTGCGAGCTTTTTGCCTAATTCCTCTGCCATAAAGAACCATGGATGATTTCCCATTGTCCAGCCATCTATTCCATACTGTTTCCAATCATCTAAAGATTCTAGAAGAGTTTTCTCTGCTCTCTTCGATAGGAGTCCCAGTGAGTTACCATCTAAATAAATGGTACCTGGCTTTAAGTAAAATTCTTCACGAAAATGTGAAAGAGTATCCTCTTTATCTAATTGTTTAGCAAAATCTAATGTTGGTAAAAATGTTGATTCCATTTAAATCCCCGCTTCCCTCTATTAAAATCGTTTACAAACAAAATATAACAAACAATATGACATCATGTCAATATTATTATTTTCTGAAGATTTAACACTATGTAAATACTTAAATCCAAAATTGGTTTTTCCGTTTTTTAAAACTAAGCTTTTTTCCTCATAAAACGCTTTGAAACTAAATGGAAAAGAAAACGATTACTTTACTTCCTTTTTTTATTAAATCCTTATATGCTAGAGATAATGGAGGGTTCGTATGAAACAGAAAGAGGACAAACGACATTTGCGATCAGCAAAAACAAGGAAAAAATTATTAGAAGCTGCTATGGAGGTCTTTCTTCAAGAGGGATTTCAAAAAGCAACGATTTCACAAATGATAAAAAAGGCAAATATTGGTTATGGGACAGCCTATGTACATTTTGAAGGAAAAGAGGAGCTTTTAATTGTATTGATGGAGGATGTTATGGATCGCTTTTATGAGATTGCGGAAATCTCATTTTTACCACAATCTAAAACGGAGGCAGAGAAAATAATTAAACATCAGGCAAAATCCTTTTTATTACTAGCGGAAGCCGAACGGGAGATGTTACGTGTCTTTGAACAGGCAATTGGTGTTTCTAGTTTAATTTCGGATAAGTGGAAAGCGATTCGCGAAAAATTTATTCATAGAATTTCAGATGACGTAGCTTATGCCCAACAAAAAGGGTTGGCCAGATCTGAATTAAATCATGAGCTAATCGCACGCGGCTGGTTTTTCATGAATGAAATGTACCTGTGGGAAATTGTACGAAACGAGCTTCCCTACTCAGTCGAGGAGATTGCCAACTCCATTACTGTCTTATATGTCAATGGACTTTATATTTAAGTAGTTGTTATCATCAACAAAACGATTAATCAAAGTAGATGGAATGGCGGTATCTTTTATGGATTTCCCATTCCATCTACTATTATTTAATGGAGCTTTCGCAACCAACCCGTAACATGCATATAAGCATATGTATATATGGAAACATATTGGTCAATAATAGCTCATTTTATAAAGATTATTTGAAAGCAAGTGGTCACCTTTTAAGTCATCAGAATGCTATCCCCTATATCGGATAGCTAGCCCTTTCAAGAAGTTTCTAGCGAAATTATCTCCACACTCTTTATAATTTTTATGTCCTTCTTTTCGTAATAAAGCCCCTAGTTCTGCCTTTGATACCCGTAACCCTGCCTGTTTAAAAATATCTAGCATGTCCTCCGTCGTTAAAGCCAATGCAATTTTCACTTTCTTTAAAAGAAGATTATTCACATTTCCACTAGTCTTTAAAGGAGCTTCCGGAGGATTAGCTTGTCCAGGTTTCGGCTCTTGTTTCCCTCTTTTGTAAATTATCAGGCCATTTAAAAATGAATCCAACATACTATGTGTACATTTTATTTGATCTTCATTCTCGAAATCCTCCTCATCATATGTCTTTATGAGTATCTTGACCACCTCCGGTACTGATACCTCTATGCCGCCAAGTCTAAATATCTCTGCCATCTCTTTATTTTTTAATTCCAACGCGTATCGTAATCGAATTAATATATCGTTATTGTCCATCTTCAGACCTCCGTATAATTTGTGCAACCCTATTTAAAAAATATAATTCAACTTCAATTAAATATACCAACAAAACTTATCCGAAGAAAGTGTATTTGCCGCTCAAACATTAAAAGAAGCAGGTTTTTCCCATATTGGGAACCTGCTTCTTCTGCGATATTACTTCCATGCGTGTTTAGTGTGTAACTATCTCTTCCAAATACAGCAGATGTACACTCAGAATTTAGTACATTTTTTATATGCTGTTATTTAACCATTCTATTAGTTCAGATTCTGTAACTTTTTCAAAGTTGATTTCTTTTTCCACTTCAGAAGCTATAGATAATTTCATACCATTCGGTAAATCTCTTGAAAAAAAGGAACAAAAGTCATCTTTTAAAAACCATCTTTCCTTTATCTTGTTGAAAGAAATGTTTGTAGGGTCGATGAAAAAACCTCTTCCTATTAACTTTAAGTAGGCTTCCTTTAATGTCCATAGCGTTGTAATAAAATCAACCTTGTTTTTACTATTATTAAGAAGTTCATATTCCTCATCAGCTAAAAATAATTCAAATTCATATCCTAGTGTTGATAGATTTTTTTCCACATCTATCCCAACTTTATTAGTAGACATTGCAACTACAATCGTATTCTCGCAATGTGATATAGAAATATGCTCTTGATGACCCGTTAAATATGGTTGGCCAAGCTCGGTATGTAATAGACTCAATTGCACATTAAGCTTCTTATTAGCTAACCTCTTTGCCAACGATAATGCGAGTAAGGAATTATACCTATCTGCAAATTTTTTGTACTTCATTAAATAATCTTTTTCACCCGTATTGATGAAACGAAATAATTGATCATAGACTCTAGGGTTAAAGCTAGCTGATATTTGACAAATTCTTATTGTATTATCTTTGGACAGCATTTTACATCTACTTATACTCTCGCTAAAACTGCAGGTCGATTGAAATATCCTACGTGTATAGCATGCTCTAGCATACGAAAAACAAAAGCTTTGTCTGGAGTTGGCACTTTCACCCCATTTTTATTCAACACACTCATTGTATGAGGACAAGTGTAAACAAGTGGCGAATCTTTAGCACCGTCTCCCTCTAAACCTGCCATTGCTAACTCCAAGCCTTCCTTATCCTTCGGTTGATCGGAGTACAAGTAATCTACATATTCTTGTTGAGGTAATAAATTTATGTCATACCCAAAGTCGTTTATTGATTGAATAAATTCTTTATAAGAGATATTCAATGGATTGCAAATGTTATAAACTCCACCGATAGATTCATCTAACATAGCAATCGTCGTAATCGATTTACTTGCAAAATCAACCATAGTAAAGTCCATTTTATAGTCCACATCCGGTGCTACACCTAAGAGGATGAATCCTTTTAACATTCGATAAACAGCATTATCATTAATGTTCATTTGAAACATGCCCGTCTCATATTGACAAGTAATGTTTCCCGGACGATAAATGGTAACGGGCAATCCTTTTTTATAATACTCCTCGACTAATTTCTCCGATTCCAGTTTACTATTAGTATATAAGCTCATAATTTCGGGAGCATCTGCTATATTAGTAGCCTGTAAGAACCTATCCCAATTCCCTTCCATTGCGAGGTCTTCAGGGATTCCTAATGTCGACACATAATGAAAACGAGCATTACATAATTGTTCGGCTAGCTTTAATAAATTCTTCGTGCTATCCACGTTCGTCTTCGTGAATTCTTCTTTGCTTCCAAAGTGGCGTACATCTGCACCACAATGGATGATCGAATTCACTTTTTCTTGGACCTTTGCATAGTCTTCTTTAGATAAGCCCAAATCAGCTTTCGTGAAGTCACCAGGTATAACAACCACTCGGTCTTTCAAGTTATAGTTAATATAGAAATTCTGTGGTGCATAGTAACTAAGCGTTGACTTTAAACGTTCTAAGCCTTCTTCCCGGGATTTCGCTCTTACTAATGCATAAACGGTTGTATTAGTATCTCTTACTAAATCGATTAAAATATGCGAACCAAGATAGCCCGTTACCCCTGTTAATAGTACTCCCGTTTGCGAAACTGCCTTATAATCCAAATTTGTATGTAAGCGTTTTGGATGTTCATATAAATCTGTTTCCTTTAAGTTAGTAAATACATTTTCCTCTGTTTCTACTACCTGATCGTGCCTAATCTTTTGAGCTAATGCTTCAATCGTCGGATAGGTGAAGAAATCATTGATTTTTAAGGTTGGGAAATCCTTTTTTAAGATTGATAGCGTCGCTAGAACCTTTAACGAGTGACCTCCAATTTCAAAGAAGTTCTCATCGACACCGACTGATGATAGTCCGAGAACACTTTTCCATGCTTCAACAAATTTTTCCTCGACTTCATTTGAAGGCGCCTTTTTATCCTCATCAAAGCTTGACTTCAACTCGATTGGTCGCGCGGCTAACTCTTTGCGGTTAATCTTTCCGCTTGGTAATTGCGGCAGATCCTCTAACTCTATGATATAAGAAGGAATCATATATTTAGGTACCTTTGTGGTTAAAAAGTCTAACACCGCTTTTGGTGATCCAATCTCATTATCTTTTTGTTTATAGTATGCAACCAGAATTTTGTCGCCGTTAACATCTGCTGCTACAATGGCGCCGTCTTCGATGAAATCTACTTGCAATAGCTTATCTTCAATTTCACCCATTTCGACACGATATCCACGAATTTTCACTTGGGAATCTTTCCGACCAACAAATTCAATATTTCCGTCATCTAAAAGTTTCACAATATCTCCGGAACGGTACACCAAATGATCGGATAGATGAGTTTTTACGAATACCTCTGAAGTTTTTTCCGGTAGATTTAAATATCCTTCAGACAGGCCTTCTGTTTCAATAAGCAATTCACCTGGTACACCAATTGGATTTAAATGATCCTTTTCATTTACAATATAAACGGAATAATTCTTCAATGGTTTTCCGATTGGAATATTGACTAAGTCTTCCGGTATCTTATCTGTCACAGTATAAGTGGTGGAGAGTACGGAACATTCCGTCGGTCCATACACATTAATTAATGGAATATTTCCAAAGCGATTTTGGAATAAACGAGCGGTTTCTCCTGTTAAAGCTTCTCCTCCGACTCCAAAATATTTTAAGTTACGAAAAGCTTCTACATCTTTATCTGTTGCATATAAGGAGAACTGCTTCAACGCACTCATCGGTAACATCATGGCTGACGTGATATTTTCGCGCTTAATGGCATCTGCAAATAGACTTACATCTAACCGTTCTTCCTTTGAAAGCATATATAAGCATGCACCAGTGAAAATCATCGGGCAAAGCTCCAGTAACGATGCATCAAAAGTTAATGTATAAAATTGTGTTAACGTATCTTCACTCGTAATATCGTAAATTTCTAATTCGGAGTAGCCAAATGTGATAATACTTTTATGTGGAATTTTAACCCCTTTTGGTTTCCCCGTTGACCCTGAAGTATAAATAATATATGCAATATCCGTCGCTTTCACATCTACATGAACAGGTGTTGCTGGGCCGGCAATATTTTCAATGTTCATTATTTGTGCATCTTCAGGCGCTACGCCATCAATGAGATGCATGCTTTCCCGATTTGTAAGAACGCCTTTTGTATTCGCATCCTGCATAATATATGCATTTCGCTCGTTTGGGTTGTCCGGGCTTAGCGGCACATATACCGCTCCCGCCTTCATGACCCCTAACATTCCAACAATGGCCTCAATGCTTCTTTCCATATACACGGCGATATAATCCCCTATTTTGACCCCATTCGTTACTAAATAGTTTGCTACTTGATTGGAGTATTTCTCTAATTCTCGGAAAGTAATTTTTTCAGATTCATTGGAAAGGGCATATTTCTTAGGATAATTTCTAGCCGTTTTAGAGAAGATACCGTGTAAGGTTTCCCCCTTCGGAAAGTCCTTTTTATTATCGTTGATGCTTTTCCATAGATCTACTTCTTCGGGTGTTAATATTTCTAAATCAAGTACCGCCTTTTCTTTATTGTTATTAAGGTCAAGTGCTAGAATATTGAAGCTAGATAAGTAGCGTTGCTCAAAATTGGCATTAATTATTTGCTCTGTTCCAGCTAAATAGAAGCTATTCCCTTCTACAACCAACTGAAATACATTACCTTCCACGTCATCGATTTGCTTATCTGTGAATATAATATGGTTTGTACTAGCCTCTACTCCGTCTTTTAAAAGAGCTTCTTGTACCATAGAAACTACTGTTTTAACTGTAGTCTCCTCTGAGAAAGTGATTTCCAACGGGTAAAATTGACCATCCTTATGTATATCTAGAGAAACCGTCTCTTCATTTGTCATGCGATGAATCCATGAAATAAAAGCTGTTACAAGCAAAACATTGTCTGTATAGGGTAAGTTTTTTAAGGAGGTTTTGAATTTATTGGAAGTTGATTTCAGTTCTTGTTTTACTGGAAAATTTAACGTATTAATAATTTCATTGATATTTGCTTTGATGTTAATCTGTTTTGTCATAATCCCTCTATCCTTCAATTATTTATGGTAGATTCATAAAGCTCTAACAGGTGTTCTAGATTTCCATCACGAACACCTGTCCATTCACCTTTATACCTATCTTTCAGCCTTTAAAGTTGATACAACACTATCTAAACCTTCTGCCACTTGGCTCATATCTTTAGCTGATTGGATGATTGTTTTAAAAGTTGCTTCTTGTTCCTGAATATTTTCCGAGATCGTCTCTACTGTTTCATTATTTTGATTTGTGATTACCGATAACTGTTCAAAAGTTGATGTTACTTGTTGGTTCCCTGCAGCAATTTGTTGTGTTGCCGCCGATACTTCTTGTATACGAACAGCTACTTTACCAGCAGAATGCAAGATTTCAGAGAAAACTTTCTCCGTTTCTTCTACCAATTTGACCCCTTCATCAACAAATTTTGCTTCACTTTGAATGGATTCAACTGCTTTCTCTGTTTCAGTTTGAATACCGGAAATAAGTTCTTCAATCTGCTTAGCTGATTCCCTTGACTGCTCTGCAAGTTTCCTTACTTCATCAGCTACTACTGCGAATCCTTTTCCTTGTTCTCCTGCCCTTGCAGCTTCAATGGCAGCATTTAAAGCTAATAAGTTAGTTTGGTCTGCGACGTCGGTTATTAACTGAACAATCTTACTGATTTCATCTGAGCGTGTTTTCAAAGCTAAAATGCTATCTTCCGAATTTTTCGTTGAACTACTGATATAGGCCATTTGCTCTTTAACTTTGTTGACTGATTCATTCCCTATTTGAGCTTGCTCTTCCGTTTTAACAGAAAGCTCACTGACATCTGTTGAATTACGTGCAACTGAATCAACACCAGTAGCTAATTCTTGTAAAGATTGGAGAACTTCATCTGTTGCCTCCGTCTGAGTATTAAAACGCGACGACATTTCGGTAATTTCACTTGTTATCTGTTCAATTGTTTTACCTGACTCTTCCACTGAGGAGTAAAGAGTATTCGCATGATCTGTAGTCTCACTAGATGCAGATTTCACCGAATTTAAGAGTTTTCCAACCGTTTCAACCATCACATTAAATTTAACTGCTAATTGACCAAACTCACCTTTCGTCTCTTTTAATTTAACTGAATAATCTCCATTTGATACCTTTTCAATCCCAACCATCATGCCCTGGATAGGTCTAAATGCTCTGTTCATAATAAAGTATTGAATCACTGATGCCACAATCAATAATCCTATTAAAATACTAATAATAATCAGCGTTTCATGATGTTTACCCTCAATATAAGATTTTGCTTCAAAATCTACTCCGTAATAAGCTACTACATCACCTTGCGCGTTCATAATTGGTTTTAACACCGTAATCCATGTTCCAAAAGAATCTTTATAGGGTTCAGAAGAGACTAATGACTTTGTCTCTTTCATTTTCTTAATGGCTTTGGCAATGATTTCAGGCTGTGTATACATATCTCCGATGTTAAGATTGGATTTCTTGAAATCCTCCATAAGAAAGGTTGGTCCTGAAACAACACTCGTATCTGTACCATTTTTCAACTCAGTCCCAAAAATGTACCCTTGGGCCACTGCAGGTTGATATTTTGCTAATTTATCAAAATGTTCGACAAGACTTTTCGAAATCTCACTATTCTCATCCTTACTTTCCATTAAGGATAAAATATCATCATTATTTAAATCTTTTGACCAAGCCTTTACCGTGTTGGTCGAATCGGTTGCTAACTTATCCATTAGAAAATTCATGTCTGAAAAATAACTAATGCTTGTAACAACAATAGCAACTACTAATGTACTTATGACGCTTACCATCGTAAATCGCGCTTTGTATGAAACATTTGCAAAACTAAAGAACTTCTTCAAAATAATCATTCCTTTCATTATTTTATTAAATCTCTCCAGATAATTACCAAATCACTAGGTCTATACTCTTTCATTACCAGCCATGCGCTTCCATCAAATATAGAGGTTTAATAAAGGTTTTACACAAGAAAAAAAGCTCACCAATTAAAGATTGGTGAGCTTCTAATAAAATGAAATTAAATGAAGCTATAGCTATACTTCTAAACTCATTTCAAATTTCCAATCCTTCTTGGTAACCCGGCGGTCCTAGCTTATAAGCCTTAGATCCGTAGCTTTGCGTCCTTATCTTTCAATAAGTTTGCCATTATCATAAGGTAATCCTTTATTAAATTGTATTAGCTAGAAATCTGTTTCTAATTTAGAGATAGGATGTATAAGTAGACCTAAATAACTATCAATCCAATAGGATATTATACTCAAGTAAAAGAGGATTACTTGGTTAATTTTACCCATACCAAGACATTATACAGGGTAAAATGTTATATGTGAATAATAAAATAGGGAATTACTTTAAAAATGTGAACTTTTTGTGCAAACCATTATTGAGTAACTAGTGATATATAAATAAGCGGAGATTCTCCGGTTATACTGCTGAATAAAGTTTGGTTTGGGGGATATAAGCGGAAATTTTCCGATTAAGCAAAGAAAAATTACCTATTTTCATGTTTTTTGAGTAAATAGCCGGAAAACTTCCGTCTATTTTAGCTAATTTCAGTGCTATTATGCTAATTAAGGGAACTTTCTCCGCTTATTTATCAGACTCGCTTTAGCATCTAGTGCGCTTGTGATTTTGTGAAAAAAAAGAGTCTGGGATATAACTAGCATCAAATAGTGAGAAAGGTGAATCCTTATATTACTTTAGTAGTTAGCGGGAATTTTCTTAAATTCCCTGCCATTAATGTGAGGACAGAATGATATTGAAATTCAATACGTTTCTGATTAGGGCACATATAGGTATCTGTTTCTTCATCTGAAGCCGGCTTTCAATAGAAGGTCGGGGCTTGAGGTGGGACCCAGATATTTTTCAGCCAATTTATAAGAGCCTTTCCACCCCTCGATGGCATCTCCTACTGCTTTGCCTGAAATTATCATCTGTTGGTTCGATGATTCATACCTTTGCGTCTCTTGGACTTCCTTAGGGATTCTCTAAATAGGAGTTTATTCGCACTGGGTAGCCCCTCATATAAAAAAAACTTGAGGTAAATACCCCTTCAAGGTTCTACTAATAGTGTTCTAAATAAAATTATTTTTTTCCTTTAAATGTTATAGTAATCTCTACTACTTTCTCTCAGGAAATCAAATTTAGATTGCATGTAATTAAACTGTGACTGTTGAAAAATAGAGCATTCTGCCTAAACAATAAATTCTTTTTACGTACCATTTCTTATAAGCCCCTAAATGAACTTGGACAATAAGAGTGATTTATTTTATACTGCTTAATGTACCAAGGAGGTTGACATCATGCCAAGAACAAAACATTCAAAAGAATTTAAATTACAAGTCATCAAAGAGGCGATCGATACAGGGAATAAGACCCTAGTAGCTCGTCGTTATAACCTAAATGCCAACATGGTAAGTCGTTGGTGCACCGAATACAAAAATGGCCAGTATGGAGATGTAGATGTTGCCGTAATACCTGATTTTGATCCAAAGGAGATGTCAAAAGAAAACGAAAGACTTAAGACACTGCTAGGCGAAAAAGACCTTGAAATCGCCATTCTACGAGATCTTATAAAAAAGAAAAACCCTCACTTGCTGAAAAACTTGAAGTAGCCGATAGTTGGATTCAAAAAGGCTACCCGATCAAAAAAGTGCTGAAAATCATTGGTATTTCTCGATCCACATACTATTATCAAAAGAACTATCGTGTGGAAGAGAAGAAAGTAAGTGAGGGACGGCCAGCACCCGGTTATTCCATCAAAGAGGACGGCCAAAAGGTATCTGATGAACAAATCAAAGAATACCTACTTGAAGAAATTGCAGGCGATGGCTTCAACTATGGCTATCGTAAATTAACAAAATTACTTCGTCGAAAATACCATCTTATCATTAACAAGAAAAAAGTTTACCGGTTGTGCAAAGAACTTGATATTTTACGCCCGCAACGGCAAAAGAAAGTCTCATACCCTAGAAAACTAGCACGAAACCGCATCATTAGCTGTTCTAATAAACTTTGGGAGGCAGACATTAAGTACGGTTTCATCGAAGGTGAAGATCGATTTTTCTTTGTCATGTCTATAATCGACGTCTATGACCGAAGCATTGTGGATTACCATATCGGCCTTAGTTGTACAGGCAGCGACGTGATTCAAGCGTTGCAGCGTGCTTTATTTAAACGCCAACAATTCGATAAATTGGAAAAACCTGTGATTCGAACAGACAATGGACCACAGTTTATTTCCCATACCTTTGAGGAGTTTTGTGAAAATTACAAAATTGAGCACGAAAGAATTCCACCGAAAACACCGAATATGAATGCCCATATTGAGTCGTTCCATCGGATCTTTGAGGATGATTGCTTATCCAGATGGCAATTTGAAACATATGCACAGGTCTATGAAGTTGTCACAGAATTCATGGTTTACTACAATGAGAGACGCATGCATTCTAGTATTTTAGACTTATCACCAATGGAATTTTACAAGAAACAAATGCAGGAAAAGATGCAAATCAAAGAGGTTCGGGTTTAATCTGCCCTTCCATTTTTTCTTCCTTTTGTCCCAAAATAAAAACAGCTATTTCTGGAGTGGAATCAAGGGCGACGATAGTCGGGCGAAGCCTTTACCCTTGATGGAATGGAAGAAATGGCTAGACTCCAAAAAGGACAAAAGGAAACGAAAAACAATGTAATTTTAAGAAAAAGCTAGATTAAGAGAGATAGTGTCCAAAATACGGGGGTTAATCCGATTTTAGCATTTGAGTAGTCTTCAACTTGAGTTGTGCCTCTCTTAACACCTCTACCGATTGGTGTACCATCACCTTTATAATTTAACACTAAATTATCCTTTGAGGAGCTATTCATCCAATTTTCTATTTTCTTAGCATTGGTCGGATCATTAAAAGTTTTATTCACTACTTTTTCTGCAGTAGCTCTATCTTTAAATGCTGATGAAGCAGTTATCTTGGAATTCCTGCATATCTTGCTAGTTTGTCAGAGTTTGTGAACCAATGAATAACACTAATCTCTGCAATTAAAGCGGATGAAGTAACCGTATCAATTCCTGGCATGGTTTCAAGCTGCATCCCTAACGTTTTAATGGTGTTACAGGTACTAAATAATTTGATTAAACTTCATAAAGGGCTTACAATCCTTATCTCCGCTTCGAAAATAATAAGCAGTTCATTCGGCACTAGGCAGCGCCCACAAAAATTAAACCTTGAAAGACATTTTGCCAATCAAGGTTTATTAATAACTTCTCAATATAATCAATTATAATCAATATTTTCTATATATAATTCATCTCCATCTCCAGCTAATTTCCCCATCGGGATAAACCGCAGGTATATATATACCCTTTTTCCTATTTTCATTATCAATAATATACCAATTGCTATCATCTAACCATTCTTCGCTATAATTAGTTTCTTCAAAATCATTTTCCTCATCAACAATCGCCGAAAAAAAATCGTTGAATTTGTCTATATTTTTTGAAGGGATAATTTTAGCATTAATCCACATTCCTTCAACATTAATATTGACTATATCTCCTAAAAATTCGTTTAAATAGTATAGTTTCAAAATTCTCACTCCTTAGGCAAAACCTTAATATATTGGCTAGGAACTTCCCCTTTAATCAAATATTCATTGTCCCTTTTAGTCCAGTTAATCGCTCTATTCTTCCAAAAATCAGAAGAAACAGTATCTCTCTCAATTAACTTTTGAATTTGCTTTGGAGAGAGTATAACAACGTCTTTTACCTTTCCAGACTGTATATCTTTCCGTAAGGCTGATATATCTAGTTCAATTGCATTTTCTCCATAATTTCCAATCACATTTTTATTATTTGTAAAACTAGTATAAGGACTATTAGATTTAGCTCCTTTTCTGTAACCTCCAAGTATATGCTCTGTAACAGTCACTTGTCGCCCTTTATATAAACCTTCCTTACTCGCTGGAACTAAATCACCTGAACTCGATATATGAGGTTTACCAGTTCCATTTGGTCTAGTTGGAGAGTGAAGTAAACTATCACCTCTATATAAATTACTTCTTTTGTTAGTAACAGTAGCATTATCTATACCCTTAGTACCATCCCCAAACGCTTTCCTCGCCACTAGCTGAATCTGATCCTCCAGACGATTCATCACATTATAAGGAATGGGTCCTGCTGTCACAGTTCCCAAAGACGGACTCAGTCCCTCAACTTTTGTTGTTATCCCGCCAAATCCGCCAACTTTCGTACCTAGATTGCCAATTTTGCTGATCCCTTTATCGCCTAAAACTCCAATTCCTAAAGTCGTAAAAAGATAAGTAAAATATTCACTCCTACTTTCCGCATCTCCGTTGATGACATCCCGTACAAAACCGTCTTTTACAGCTTTCACCATATATTTGCCTGTATCAACAGCTCTTCCGAATACAGCTTTTGAATCAAGGTAAAGGTCGGTTCCGATTAAGCCTGCTTTCCTTAGAAGGTCGGGGCTTGAGGTGGGACCTAGATATTTTTCGGCCAATTTGTAAAGGCCTTTCCAGCCCTCAATGGTATCTCCTACTGCTTGCCCGGAACCTACATATATTCCTTTCAAGATGTTATCAATTGTTGGTTCAATGATTCCTACCTTTGCGCCGTCTTGGACTTCCTTAGGGATATCTGTGACGACTTCATAATAAACATTTGAGTCCTTTCCAATCTTCTGGTATTCCATAACGATAAGCCCGTCTGGATAGACCAGGTATTTAATACTTTTGTAGTTTCCGTAAGCTTCCCTATGAATCGTTTGAATGGGAGTCATGTTTCCTTTTTGTACGAATTCACCTAGTAGACTCCGATAGGACTCTTCCCTCATTAATTTCTGAGGTGTAAAGTTGGTGATGATTTCCTTGTTTCCCTTAAGATTCGAATCCATTTGTTCGATAAATCGGGACATCGTTTGAATGTCTTTACGAACGGAATCCAGTGATCGTGTTGCTTGTTTGTCAAAAGAATGCAGCTGATGAAGAGTCGTCTTCACCTTTTCTTTTGCCTGTTTAATTTGATGCATTGTTTCGTCATCTTGTAATTTTGGTAAGTGGACAATATCACTGACTTTCTGCATGATGCGATTGCCTTCGTCCGTTAGTGAACTTGTTACACTTTCAACCTTTTTTAGGCCATATTCTAAGTTGTAATCAAGAAAAACTTCGTTTATCAACCCATTTTCATCTGGTTCTAGCCCATGCAGGGAATGTTTCATATTTTCTATCATCGTATCATAATTTGCGAGAAAGGATTGAAAAAAGAGTAGAAATGTTTGATGAATTTCTTGATAGTAGGAGCGAATTGCCTCGCCGCTTTTCCCTTTTAACGAATCTTCCAGTGTAATGATTCCGTCAATGGCATGCTGTAATTGTTCAATTTGCTCATTCAATGCTTCCAGTCGTTCTTGAATTTGATCCATACCAGCACGGAACCGTGAACATCAAGTACTTTCATTTTTCACCAGCTTTCTATTTCATCGCCTGAAATTGTCCAGATACTCTTCTTTCTTACTTTTAATCGCTTACTTCGCGGCTATTTCACTTTTTAGTAAAAAAGATTGATAGATATATAGAAGTTTTTGCACATTAAGTCGCGAAATAATTATGGTTATATTATCCAACTAAGGATAAATAGAGTCAATTTGAATTTTTGTTGTGAAATAGAGGGTCTTTACTCCTATTTAAATAATTTTTTATCATTGAGGGGTGAAAAACTGAAGATTTGCGGTTCTTATTGCGCTGATACTTTCCATTAAATTACACATTGTGGATATTAGGAATGGATTTTTTGTAGATTAGAATTTTTTAATCAAGAAATTCAAATAATTTTCACAAAAAATAACCAAGGGAAAATTATCGATAAGAAATCCCCTTTGTTACGAAATTCCTTCTAACCTCTTCTAGATTAAAATTGTTCTTCATACTTATAAAATAATTGTTGAATAAGGGAGGCTTGGTGAATATCTCTTATAAACCGTATCGGCCGTACTATAGCCAGGTTAATCCTTACCTGCCAAACTATACACATTTACCTTCGCATAGGGGGAAAAGAGCAGAAAGCTCAAGGAATTCAATTTATGATCCATATAACAAGTTCAGAAAGCCGGTAAGGAGTAGCCGTTCAAAATGGCGACAACGCTACTCCGACCAAAAAATGTTTCCTTACAATTATTTTGAACATCCTTCCCTTCGTAATGGGAATAACGTCATTTCTCAGTTTCAAATACCCGAAATAGGCATGCAACCCGAATCAGCAATACAAATGATACTTGATGAAATGATGTTGGATGGCAAACCTACTCTTAATCTTGCAACATTCGTTACTACTAGAATGGAACCTACCGCAGATCGTCTCTATGCAGAAACATACAACAAAAATCTCATTGATAAGTGCGAATATCCACAGACAATGGCGATAGAGAATCGTTGTGTTAGAATATTAGCCGAGCTCTGGCATTCTCCTGATCCGCTTCATTCAATTGGTGTTTCAACATCAGGTTCATCAGAAGCATGCATGCTTGGAGGGCTTGCATTGAAACGGCGGTGGCAAAAAGCACGAAAGAAGCAAGGCATGTCCATTCATCGGCCAAATATCGTCTTTAGTTCGGCAGTTCAAATTGTATGGAAAAAATTTGCGAACTATTGGGATGTAGAACCGCGCTATGTAAACATTACACCAGATCACCTTACTATGGATCCTGAAGGGGTACTTGCTGCGGTAGATGAAAACACAATCGGTGTGGTGCCTACTTTTGGTGTGACCTATACTGGCCTGTATGAACCAGTCGAGAAAATCGCAAAGGCTTTAGACGAACTTCAGTCAAAAACGGGTCTCGATATACCAATACATGTTGATGCTGCATCGGGTGGTTTCGTAGCACCCTTCCTTCAGCCAGAATTAGTTTGGGATTTTCAGCTGCCTAGGGTAAAATCCATCAATGTTTCCGGACATAAATACGGGTTAGTATACCCGGGTATTGGATGGGTCATTTGGCGTGAAACTGAAGATCTCCCCGAAGATCTCATCTTTCATGTATCCTATTTAGGTGGGAACTTCCCAACATTCGCCCTGAGCTTTTCTCGCCCAAGCGCCCAAGTACTGCTTTAATATTATAATTTCCTCCGTCTAGGAAGAGCCGGGTACTATGAGGTACAAAAAGCCTCTCAAACAATAGCACATTTTCTTAGCAGCAAGCTTCAAGCAATAGGACCATTTGAAATTTTGACAGATGGCTCAGATATTCCGGTAGTAACTTGGCGACTGAAAGAAGGATCCACCTCCAATTGGTCTCTTTACAATTTATCTCACCAATTACTTGCATTTGGCTGGCATGTTCCAGCATATCCTTTACCTGCAAACATGGAAAATGTAACAATTATGCGTGTTGTCGTTCGAAATGAATTTTCCATTAATATGGCTCAATTATTCTTGAATAACCTTAAACAGGCCGTATCTTATCTAAATTCTTTGGATCACCCAACGCCACATGAAACATACTGCGACATTAATTTTCGCCATTGATCTATATTAGAAAAGCCCAGTTTCGACACTGGGCTTGGATGATTATTCCTTTTTATGCTTCACAGAAATCTTCACAACATCATCGATATATTTCATTGTATTATATCCATGAATAACCAATCTTTTGGGAATCACTTTTTCTTTAGGATTGTCGGTTTGTAATGTCATATTATAAACAGTTTCGAAATAACGCGGCTGCTCGATTTCTTCATATGCGAAAGGGTTTAAATTCATATCGTATTCTTTACCGTTTTTATCAACGAGCACTCCTTGAGTCTCACTTTCCATTGAACTCGGTTCATTTTTACCATCACCAAAAAATTCAAAGTCGAGCGTCTCGTATGCACGATTCTTAATTTCAGAATTGCTTATTACAACCTTGGTAGGTTTTCCAACCTTCACCTTGTCAATGGAGATTTTACTTCCCGCATATTCAAAGGTTTGAGGATATTTTTTAGAAGCATCCAGTTCAATAGTTTTTTCGTCTTTAAACGTTAATCGAGCAGAAGCGAATTGAACGTTTACCTTTTTTGGTTTTTCTCCAAAAAGAGGGTTAAAGTTCGACTGATAAATGATCCAATCCCCGACATATTCAGCGGAATAACCGTTATACAAATCAGCTTTCACTTTTTTATCATTTACTACTATATTGTCAAAATTAGGACCCTCGACTTGCTTATCCGTCCGTTCATTATTAATAGCAAAGTCCAGAACCGTTGTTGTTGGAGCTACGGTTAACTTATCAAAACGAACTGGAATCCCCTCAATCTCCGTTTCTCCATTCAAGGCATATTCAAAAGATGGCTTTTTTGTTAAAGGAATCTCGAAGTTCCACTTCCCGGATTCTGCTTCTTCCATGCCCTCGTAACCCCATACGCTATTCCTATTAGAGGAATCACGAACTAACTTCTGAAGCTGTGTAATTGAAAGTTTTATAACCCCTTTATCTTTTAAAAGTGGCTGCAGACTAATCTTTCCGTGATACACGTTCTTTTCTTTCTTGTTTATATCCGATTTTAGATCAGGAGGATAGAACCTTAAATCTGCTTCGCTATTCATTTCAATTTCGTTATCGACAGAAACCCCTTCCCCATTATCTATAAGATATTGATTATCTCCCTTTGTGTCTTCTATTTCATAAAAAACTAGTGTCTGAATATCATCAGCAATCGCACTCTTAATTTTAATTTTTATCCCATTGTTTTCAGCTTCCAAGTTCAGCCTTTCACCCAAGCCTTTTTGCAGAAATGGGCGCAATTCTGGATCTTCTTCTGTCCATGTATAGTAAAGATTAGTAAATGAGCCAGTAAATATCCCTATACCTATTAACAATGCGAAAAGGCTTGCAATAGCAATCCCTATTTTTTTGCGTTTCTTGTTTTTCAATTTTCTGTTCTTTTCCTTTTCCGCGAACCTTGCTCTGACATTTTCCATGAAATCAGAAGGTACATGGAATTCTTCAAACATCCTTTTGGTTGAGTTTAACAAAGTTACCATGACTTCTTGAAAGGACGCCAAATCCTCCCGACAGTGTTGACACTGATGCATATGTACCTCGAAATCTATCTTTTTAGAACGATCAAGATTTTTTTCTAAGTAATCAACGTAATTCCTATGGTATTCATTACAGCCATTAAATGCTTGCTCATAGCCCATTCCTTTTCTAAGCGACTGGATTCCAAAGAACAAATGATCTTTCAACTTTTCTACTGAAACTTGGAGAAGATGTGCCACTTCCTCCTGCGAAAGTCCTTTTATATAAGTGAGGGTCAACGCTTCTTTCTCATATTTATTCAACTGATCAAGGACATTAAAAAATTGCTGGTGTGTTTCATTTTCCTCTATAGCTTGTGGACTTTTTTCATTAGAAAGCTCCCGGCAGGTTTGTATAAAAATAGATGTAACCTTCGTTTCAAATGATGTTTCTTTTTTTAATCGTGGCAACTCTTTGTGGACATTTATAATGGTCCGGTAAAAAAGCTCCCCCATTTGCATTTGATTCCTAAGATAGGACCACCCCAAAGTATAGAACGACTGTTTATGCAGATCGAACCAATCGATGATGGATTCCATGCCCTTTTCTCTTTTTGTAGTAATGAAAGTGGGCTCTATTTTTGCTGGAATCATCAACGCATTCCCCCCTCGAATATTCTCATTAAACCTAATGAAAGTTGTATTTTAATACTACTCTATCATTCTTTCTTTTAAAAAGGTTATCATTATTCTGATTTTTATTCTTAGATGTTTTCCGTATAAAATCTCCCCTCTAAAAAACAATATTATCCCTTTCTTTTTTATTGTACATGATTTCTTTTAAAGCGTAATTGCAAGAAAGGTACAAAAAAGCTATCACATTTAATCAAGTGATAGCTTTTTTGTTTTTATTTTTGAAAGTTGTTGATCAACTTATATTGTTCCAAGTACAGCGATACTCTAAAACTCAGCCCCGGTTTGATAAGGATCTTCTTGCGGTGTATTGTTTGTATTACCGTTATCGTTGTTGTTATTTGTATCGCTGTTATCAGATGTACCGGATAATAATTGCTTAAATGTTGTTAGAGATTGGAGAGGATTACATAAGTCATCAAATAATGCTTGGTTATCCACAGAACTAGCACCTGCATATTGATCAGCACCCGATACGTAACCCGCAGCAGCGGTTGTTGCCCAACCAGTTCCATATTTTTCGGCTGCATCTTTATTGGCCTTCCAATGGGAACCACTATTACAGGCCACCACAGCAATCCACACAGCATTGTCTAAAAATACACCAGATTCGGCAGTATTGTTACATCAGTCGTTATCGCGCTATAAAGCTTATGCAAAAATTTTATGGGTAACAGCCGCCAGAATTTCATTACCAGTCTCTAAATCTTTTCATTGTAAACACTGTTTATCCCGTTGAGTAGCGATGAAATTCAATACATGATGTTTGGCCGGAGCAGCATGAATGGCTCCTTTAACGGAGGCAGTTAGGGCCCCACTTGCATTAGCAAATGCAAGGATTCGCTGATGGTTTTCGCTAACTTTTTCACAAAGATTCTCAATCGTTATGTCTAGTGATTGTAATTCTGATAGGAATCCCCCGATAAAAGCATCACCCGCGCCGGTTGTATCAGCTACTGTCACTTTAAATCCCTTGTCTTCATAGTGATTTCCGTTTTTCAAATAAATGACAGCTCCCTTACTTCCTTTTGTATAAATCACTACTTTTACATTTCCTGTAAAAAGAGATTGGATTGCTTCATTTTCTGTTTCAATCCCAGTTATAAAAGTCAATTCTTCATCAGAAACCTTTACTATATCGGCCAACGGCAAAAATTCATGAATAGTTCGGCGGCAGCTCTCTTCATCTGGCCATAAAGGAAGCCGGACATTTGGATCAAAGCTCACAATTCCGCCTATTCTCCTAAAATCTTCAATAACCTTTTTATGTGTTAGTTTTATCGGACTTTCAATTAAATCAACTGAACAAAAGTGGAGAAGGTCCCCCGGCTGAAACCATTCTGACTTTACCTCTTCTGGTGAAAGCAATAAATCTGCGGCATTTTTCCGATAAAAATTAAAACTTCTTTCCCCATTTTGATCCACAGAAACAAACGCTAACCCGGTCTCGCCTTCATGGCTTCGTAAACAGTATGAAGTGTCTACTCCATTTTCCTTAAGTATGTCCATTATATAATCGCCAAAATGGTCATTGGCTATTTTAGTTAACATGACAGAGTTGCCACCATATTTCGCTACAGCTATCGCAACATTCATGGGTGCCCCGCCGGCAACTCGCTCAAAGCTGGTGACTTCTTTCAATGTTTTATTTTTCTGAGCTGGAATAAAATCGATTAATGTTTCACCAATACAAAAAACTTTTTTCAATGTTTTCACCCCAAAACAAGGAACAAGCGCATAACGCTTGTTCCTTTGTATTTTATCTCCATATATCCTTTAGTTTCCAATAGGTAAAATCAATTACATGGGCATCGCCATTTTCAGTAAATAGTTCGATACCTAATCTTTCCTCTTTGGGATAAATGCGGCTAGTCAACGTTGCCTGACCATCATTAACAAATACCTCTATAGAGGATCGATCAATAAACACTCGTAAGGATAGTACCTGATTCGATTCGACCTTTGTTCGTCTAACCCCATCTTCACCCTTACCGGACTTAGTGCAATCGAGCGTTAACTTTTGATTTTCTATTTGATACAGTAATGTAGTCTCTTCTTGGTTAATTCCACGAATTTTCAAGCCAACAGATTCAGCAGCGGTTTTCGTCAAGTCAAATTCTAGCTTTAATTCAATTAGATCCTCTTTTGTTTCAACTAAATGAGTTCCAGAGAAAGATTTATCGGTACATACACTATTCTTTAATTCACGTAAAAAAGTTAACTCCTCAACAGGATTCATTAAGATTTCGATATTTTCTCCTAATGTTAATTCCCTTGGCAGTGTTAATGCACCACACCAGCCATCTTCCTTCGTTGGCATATTTGATTCCCACATATCCATCCAGCCAATCGCGATTCGGCGGCCTTTATCATCTAGGAGTGTTTGGACAGCATAGAAATCATGCCCATGATCTAATTCAGTGAAGGAACCATGTATGAACTTATTTGTTTCGTAATCATACTCACCGATTAAGTAACCTGTTTGAAACAGATTATTATATAAATCTCCTTTTGCTTCCATACCTTGTGGCGAGAATATTAAGACATATTTTCCGTCGAGTTCAAAAAAATCCGGACATTCCCACATATACCCAAGGGTTTCATCACTTTCAGCCAAGACACCAAGATACTCCCATTGTCTTAAATCCTTTGATTTATACAGAATCACTTTACCGGTATTTCCTTTTCGAGTGCCTAGAACCATATACCAGTACTCCCCATGTCTCCACACTTTTGGATCCCGGAAATGTCCGGATCCTTCCTTTGGGTGCTTTGAAATCACCGGATTGGCGGCTTCTTTTGTAAAATGAATTCCATCTACACTTGTCGCAATGCATTGTGATTGATCAACTATATCTTTTTCACGATCAACAAAGATATTCCCTGTATAAATTAAGGTTAATACCCCATTATCATCTACTGCACTTCCTGAAAAGCAACCATCTTTTTCATAGTCTTCTGTCGGTGTAAGGGCAATCGGCAGGTGTTCCCAGTGGACCAAATCCTTACTCTTCACGTGTCCCCAGTGCATAGGTCCCCAATTTTCATCAAATGGGTGATGTTGATAGAACACGTGGTACTCCCCTTTGTACTGAATTAAACCATTCGGATCGTTAATCCAGTTTGCAGGAGCCATGATATGGTATCCTAATCGATACCGATGATTCATTTTCACCTTTGCCTTCTGAAGGGCTTCTTCTGCTTGTTGAATTTTAGATTGTGTTAACACTTACAAAACCTCCTACACGACTTCTTCTAACATACCTACAGGTTGATTAGTTCTTTTGTTTTTTTTAGAGTTTAATAGAGTAAAAATTGAAATAATGGTAAAGGTTAGGACAACCACACCCAGTGTGAGATAGGTCTGACGAAAACCAATACTATCATATAATCGGCCAGCAATTGGTGAAAGAATCGATTCACCAACCTGTTTAGCAAATTGGAATCCTACTAAATACAATACAGAAGATAAACGTGTATCAAAATTAGCGGCTAAATATTTAAAAATAGCAATTAGCATAATTGGTAATTCAACCGCATGGATTAATTTCATAGATGAAATTCCAATTGGTCCAACAACAAGTCCTGAACCGATAATTCTTATGGCCATTAAAAATCCCGCCAAAATTAAACTGTTCTTCGCACCTAGTTTATTAACGATAAATGGGGCAAGGAACATCATGCCTGCTTCTAAAAATACTTGGAATGAATTTAAATATCCAAAGACTTGATTTCCCATTGCCTCATTCGGGAATAACGATGAATAGTATACAGGGAATTGTTGATCATAAACACCGTAAATACAGGTAACCCCAATAACATACAGCATGAAGAACCAAAAATCTTTTAAAAAAAAGAGCTGTCCGGCATCCTTCAATGTAATGGACTCGGCTCTCTCTATTTCCTGATTTGTGATCTCTACCTTTACAGAGATGATAATACCTACTAGTATAACCGCCGAAATAGAGGCAACCCAAAAGTTAATATTCGGATTGACATTAAACAGTTGTCCTGCAAAGAAGGTAGCAGCCGCCCAGCCAAGTGAACCCCACATTCTTGATTTCCCGTATTCAAAACCATATTTACGGCCGATTTTTTCAACATATGATTCGATTGCACCAATCCCCGCGAGAAAGGCGATTCCTAAGTAAAGTCCTCCAACAATTGCACCTAATAGAACATTATATTGTAACAGCGGTCCATAAACATAAATATAAAATGGCCCGACAAGTACTAGTAAAATACTGATAAAGAACAAGATATTTTTCTTTAAACCTATTTTGTCAGAGATATAACCATAAAGCGGCTGCATACATAATGCAAAGATTGCGTTCGCAGAAAAGATGATACCTGTCTCTGTCCCGCTTAATTTCATCTCTTGCCCTAACCAAATGGAAAACAAAGAGTAACTAGATGACCAAGTAAAAAAGAAAAAGAAAAAATAAGCACTTAACTTCCAATAGAGAGTTTTTGATTCCTTCATGTTCATTCTCCTCGTATAGTAGGGTCTAAATTATTTTTAAAAAAATAGTTTAGGTGAAAGCACTTTCAAGGAGATTATATGTCAACCGCTTTCATATGTCAACCCGTTGACATATAAAAAAAATAAAAAACACTGCAATAAGCAATGTCTTTACGCTGATGTCCCTTTTGATAATTTAACAGGGAGCCGTGTTTCTAGTGGAAAATCAGTAAATTCTCTTTCTATTTCTTTTAGTAAGATATCGATCGCTGTTTTGGCGATTAATTCAATAGGCTGCTTAATAGTTGTTAATTGAGGCAATAAAATTTGAGCTGTTTCCGTTCCGTCATAACCCACAACCTTCACATCGCCTGGTACATTTTTTCCTCGGCTTGTGGCTTCATTTATAAAGGATGCGGCAAATATATCGTTTGTTGCAAAAACGCCGTCGACCTCCGGACACTCATGAAACAATCTGCTAATGACATCCTGCTGGCTTTTCTTATCAAATACTTCCGGAATTTCATAAATAATGGGGGCCCTTCCGTACTCCTCCATCAAATCTACATACGCTTTTCTTCTTAATCTTGCTGGTGTTTCTAATTCCCCCACTCCATCTATCAGAGCAATACACTTACAACCATCTTCAATTAGTAGATCGGTCGCCATTTTCCCACCCTCATAATTATCAGAGCTTACAACAGGAATCGTTTCTGAGAGATAACGGTCAATAGCAACAACTGCTAAACCCTGCTTGTGGTAATCTAAAATACCTCGATTATGTGTGCCAACGATAATTCCATCCACTTGATTTCTCAATAACATCTCTAAATATTTTTCTTCCTTATCAATCTGGTTTAAACTGTTACAAAGTAACACTTTATATCCCAAAGATGCACAAATGTTCTCTAAATGGAAAGTAAGTTCACCAAAAAAAGGATTGGATGTTGTTGGCAAAATTAAGCCAATTAAGTTTGAACGTTTATTGAATAATGTACGTGCAACATCGTTAGGAAAATAGTTGAGTTCATTCATCGCTTTTTGCACTTTATCTCTTGTTTCATTACTTATGTAACCGCGATTATTTAAAACACGTGATACTGTAGTTGGTGAAACCCCAGCTAATTTTGCCACGTCTTCAATTTTAGGCTTCATTATAAGTCCCCCTGCAATCTCTACAAAAATCAACCAATTATATTATATCATAAAAGAATATTCGCCCACCCTATTACCAACATACCCAATGATAACCAATCCAATATATTACATTATAAAATCCGGAACGTACTTTCCAATAGTTTTATATTTATTGATTTTTCGTGCGAAATATCTAAAATAAGGATTCCAACGTAAGGCAGTAGAATAATAGGTAAAAAAACGATAAAATCCAAACGTTTAACTCCTGCACCTGATCGTAATACGGAAAGATGTGTAAGGTTTTCGATTATGATAAAATATGGGTAAGTATAAGTTGAAAGGAATGTTTTAATGGCCATTCCGAACGAAAAAGAGAAATATTCATATGCCGATTATCTAACATGGAATGAAGGTGAAAGGCTTGAGTTAATTGATGGAAAAATTTTTAATATGTCTCCTATCCCTTCACGCAGGCATCAACAGGTTCTCAGGGAATTATCTACAGCTTTTTCAGTTTTCCTGCGAGAAAAAGATTGTGAAGTTTTTTTCGCGCCATTCGACGTACGGCTTTTGGCAGATAACAAACGAGACGATGATATAAATAATGTTGTTCAACCCGATTTATCAATTGTGTGCGATAAAGAAAAGCTTGATGATAAGGGGTGTAAAGGGGCTCCGGATATGATTATCGAAATCCTTTCACCTTCATCTGTTAAGTTAGATCGTTGGAAGAAATATCAACTTTACGAAAAAGCAGGTGTACACGAATACTGGATTGTTGACCCGGTTAACAATTCTGTAGAAATACATCTTTTAATCGATGCTCAATACAAGTTTCAGGGAGTCTTTACAAAAGATGATACAATTTCAGTTAATCTTTTTCCCGATTTTAAATTAGACCTAAATCGAATATTTGCATAGATAACTTTAATTTGACTCTCCTAATATTTAAGAGCCACTCCTTATGGAAAGGCTCTTTTCTTACGTTGCATATATTATCTTACTTACAAGCAATGTGGGCAACTGATGAATTAGTGAAAATCATATCAACGAATCTGTTTTGAGACCGAAAAATTTAATGTACAAGGAGAAAATTTATCACCATTGTGGGTGCATTTATGGTTTTCAGCTCTTTTCCATGATTGTCATAAATACTTATCGTGTTATCGGTATTATCAACGGTATAAAATTTTTGTTGAATATAAGACAATTTTTCTACTGGATGTTTCGTCTCAAAGCTGTTCAGTGTTTTACCTGTTTTACTGTCAACGATCACTACTTTAGATCCTTCGGCCAATTTATCCGAAAAATTCGTTACCGCAAGCTCATCATTATTAATGTTTAGTATGGAAGTATGCATATTAAGGAACAAATTATTAGAAATTAAATGGATAATAATTTCTACCAATCTATGCAAGCTATATATGGGCAAAAAAATAGGTCGGAAATGTAGTAAAAACTTCATCTCCACCCTATCATCTGTTTTAAGAAGGTGATGGTGCAGGTCACACTAAGGTTACTATCAATAATAATTTGGTTTTAACGAATTATTTACTCTAAATGATTAAAGAGGGTTTGGTTTCCAAGCGTTTTCACATATTGGGTAATTTTAAATTTATTTTTGATTTGCCCTATCTTCAATAAAATAAATTATTTCTAATATTGAGGGCTCTACCATTCTTATTTCCTTTATTACGGTTTTTAGAAGGCTATTTCTGGATAAATCACCTTCTAGTAAAAAACCTTTCGATTCCCAACGGTTTTCATCCCATACTTCAAGTGTATCATCTAAACACTCGTCCCATTCATAAACCCCTTTCTTAGTTGAACGCAATCGGATAGGACAGCTCCTTTTCCGTGCAGATTGCTCGTGATAAGTTACCCATAGTTTCCAATTATAGTTTTTATCAAAAGTTAATAAAAAGAATACCGTTTTTGTCTGGTCCTTGGTAGTATGAATAATTGATTCGTGAATCCACGGGGCAAAGAGTATTCCAGAAATTGCAGCATCATTATATTTGTTCATTGCAATTGAAAACCATTGGTATTCTTCATTTTGTAACTCTTCCCAATGTTTTTCAGGTTCTATTAATTCAATTTCCTTATGGCGAATATCCCAACCATTTATAAGCCCGTAGGATGGCGTTGGGTCAACTAACATCCAACGGTCCCCGTCAAAAAAAGCTGCACATATATGGTCCTGTTCGTCATTATAAACATCTCGTTTAACTCGAACATATTTTGTTGGAATATCCAAATGAAGCATACAAGAAACGAATAAATTTGAAAAATCCCCACAGGTCCCTTCCCTTAATGAAAGTGTGTCAACATCTGTTCGTACTAATGGAAAATGGGGCTGCTTTAGACGGCTATAATTAATATTCGATACCAGCCAATTGAATATCCAATATACTTTTTGCTGATTATCATATTGGCTAGGAATTTGTCTAATTAAATCTACAATAATATCAGCTTTGGGATGGCAATAGGTTCGTTGTTTAAATATTTGTTCAATTTGAGTGCCTTCCCACTTATCTTGATTCCTTGCCTGATTAACCTTTGAAGCTGATTTTTTGACATCAGAAACTTTACCATTGATTAATTGTTCAATTTCATTCACATAACTTACCATTTAAGTCCTCCGTTTTTTTAGAACGTCGGTAGTTTATAGGGGTATGATACGTCCGTTCAAATCTTTTTAACCCCAGTTAGTTGTTTTAGATTTAGCATAATTAACCGCCCCCTTTATATTTATACTTTTATTGGTCATTTTGTTGTTCTGAGTTGTTAAATGATAACTTCATATTTAAGGATACATAGTTATTCTAAAATTCTAACATTTAATCAACTTTTGCCACAAAATTATACCAATATGTGTGTTGAATTGTATATCGAAGGCATACAAAAAAAGTAGTCCAATTTGAAGTACTAATTTTCATTTTGTACTCCAAAACTGAACTACTTGCAATTAAAGGATATTACAGCCTGATATTAAAATCTTACCCAACGCTAGGGTGTCTTCAAATAGCGCTGAACCCCCATATAGTCCGTATAGTGATTATCCATTTGAAGTTTCATACTCTTCTACGCACTCCTATATATGACCGCTCGATTACCTTTATTTCTTCGTTATTGGTGTGAAAGATATATAATTCGCGGTTTTGATTTTCAGAATGCAGTTTTTTATACACTTTCCATGCTGCATTGCCGTTTTCAAAGTCATCAATTACTGACATCTCTTCGATGATTCTTTCTTTTCCTCTTGTTTTTGATTTTAAAGCTTCTACTAAGACACACCGTTCCGGAAAATGTTGACGTACTTCAGACCATTTCATTCACATGCGCCTCCATTCATAAGTGATATTATTTCATTATTTTTTTATTCTAACACTAGGTTTGCTCCAGATAACATACATGCCTCTGTAAGAACACTTTTTAAACCATTTTAGCCTCTTCCATTGCCCTTCTCCGCCTCTTCCCTCGCATATGCTAGGATAGACTCTTTTTAAATAGTTAGAAGGAAGATTGTAGGCGTTGAATACCACCCACTCAACTTTATATTTTTTAATTTAAATCGTCTCTTTTCCTTATTTAATTTAGTGTAATATCTAGATCACTCTTCCTAACAAAACTATTAATTCCATATTATCATAAAACATTGTCACCTTTTTATTGATGCTTAGCACGGCCCGAATTTTTTTGCTTCCCAATTTGTTCTACACGATGTAGTCCCTAATTTTAATTTCATAGGCAAAGACAGCTCAAAATTAAAAGAGCCATATAGGCTTGGCTCTTTTAATTTACATTAGTATTAATTTTGCAACGCACTCAACATGTGTCGTCTGCGGAAACATATCCACCGGCTGCACTTCAACCGTCCGATACCCGCCATCCTCCAACACTCGCAAATCCCTTGCTAATGTCGCAGGATTACATGAAACATACACAACCTTCTTCGGTTTCATATCAATAATCGTTTGCAACAAGGTTTCGTCACAGCCTTTTCGTGGTGGATCAACGACTAATACATCTGCAATGATTCCATCTTCATACCACTTTGGTATCACTTTCTCAGCCTCGCCAACAGCAAACTCCACATTTGAAATTCCATTGAGTTCAGCGTTTCGCTTGGCGTCTTCGATGGCTTCAGGGACGATTTCAACCCCGTATACTTTTTTTGCTTTTTCCGTAAGGAAGAGTGAGATTGTACCGATGCCGCAATATGCGTCAATGACGGTCTCCTCGCCGGTTAGGTTGGCATATTTTAATGCTTGGTCATATAGGACCTTCGTTTGTTCAGGATTTACTTGGTAAAAAGATCTAGCTGAAATGGCGAATTTGATGTTGCCGATATAATCGTAAATTACTTCTTCTCCCCAGAGTACTTTTGTTTCATCGCCAAAGATGACGTTTGTTCGTTTCGGATTAATATTTTGGACGATGGATTTCACATCAGGCAGCTTAGCTATGATTTCTTCAATGATAGATTTCTTATTTGGAAGTTCTGCCGTACGGGTAATGAGGACAATCATAATTTCGCCTGTTTTCATACCATAGCGCGCCATAATATGGCGTAGTGTTCCTTTATGTGTTTGTTCGTTGTACGCGCGGACTCCGTAGCGGTCACAAATTTCTTTTACCGTTTGAACGACTACATCATTTTTTTCCTGCTGGATGAAGCAGGCTTCCATGTTAATAATGTCATGGCTGCGGTTTTGATAAAACCCAACGATGAGTCCGCCTTCTCGTTCACCTACTGGAACTTGCGCTTTATTGCGGTAGCGCCATGGATCCTCCATTCCGAGAACAGGGTGAACAACGACATCTTCGAGCTTTCCGATTCTTTGTAGAACGTCCTGTACTTGTTTGCGCTTTGCTTTCAACTGACCTGAATAGCTTAAGTGTTGGAGCTGGCATCCGCCACACTCCTTATAAATTGGGCAGTCCGGTTCGACTCTGTAAGGGCTTGCTTCATACAATTCGATTAAACGTCCGAAGCCGTAGCCTTTATTTACTTTTATCACTTTTACCTTTGCTTTTTCACCCGGCAAAGTATTGGGGACAAAGATTGGGTAGCCATCGACCTTGGCCACGCCATTTCCGTCATGGGTTAAATCAACAAACGTGACATCTATATAATCATTTTTTTGAACGGGTAGCTGAATTTTCATGTGTTTCTTCCTTTACTTTGTACCGATTTATATAATGAAACGATTGTATCACACTATTGTTTTCTTTGCGAAGTCATAGGACGAGGAATATCCTTTACAAAAAAACAAACCAGATTTCTAAAAAAAGAAAAACTGGTTTATCATAAGCGGTTTTGTTATATAAGCTTCTGACCACAGTTCGGACAGAAATTTGCCTCCCCCGTTTTGGTTCCGCAATTCGGGCAGAAGTTTGGTTTCTTTTGCCCATCTGCCTGCGCCTGTGGCTGTGAAGGAGCTTGATTAGGCTGATTTTGATTCATCTGGTTCATCATTTGATTTGCAACATTCATTCCCATCATCATTCCAGCCATATCTGATGCTGTCCCGCTCCCGGACATTTTACCAGATGCCATCCCATCAATCATCGAAATTTGCTGATAACGATCGACATTTCCAACCATTCCAAATGACGCATTTTTTGTAATCATATCTTGAATTTCTTTTGGATAATTGAAACTCATGACGTTGAAACCGGTTATTGATAAGCCGATATCAATGAGCTGCATATCTAAGTCCTCTTGAATCCCTTTTGAAATTTCAAAGGAGTTGGCCTGAAGGTTGAACATATCCTTACCTTCCCTTGCGATCCATTTCATGAATAACTGATCAAGGATGGACGTGATTCGTGTCCTCACATCTTCTACTAAGTATTGTTCCTTTACACCAGCGATTTTATCGATTAAGGCAGTATAATCGTTTACCTTAAAATTAAATGTGCCATTCGCACGGATTGGAATTCCGCCTGGAAGCCCTGGTGCAGGCATATTAATCGCATTTTTGGTTCCCCATTTTACATTAAATTCCTTCGTGTTTATAAAAAGGACTTCCACCCGCATGCCACTGTTAAAGCCGAACTTAAATCCCTTCAAGGTCGATAAGAACGGAATGATTTGCGATTCGATATCGTATTCGCCTTCATCCTTAAATACACCTTCAATTTTTCCATTGTTTAGGAAAATCGCATCTTGGCCCGGACGAATGATTAATCGACTTCCCTTCTTAATTTCACGATTTCTCCATTTATAGAAAATCATATCATCTCTGAATTCTTCCCATTCTACTACATTAGCAAATTGGTTTCTAAAAATAGACACCTAGCATCTGCTCCTTTCTACTTTTATTACATAGTTAAAACTTGCCACTGCTGCCACTATGAGAATGGCCCCCTCTGGAAATTCCGCCTCCACCACTGTTATTATTATTAGATGGTTTTTTCTGTTTGGTCACGGTTTGTCTAACAAAACGATCAGACTTATTAATGATTCTCGATTGATTACTATTCAAATACGTATGTGAATTTACAGTAACTCTTCCTCCTGATCTATAGGCCATTAAACCAACGATAAGCCCAGCAACACCTATAGCGATGAGTAACTGAAACCACCACTTAAACACTAAATTGTCTGGACTAATCCCCGGCCTGTATCCCATGTACTCATGTGAAAGAGTTATAAATTTTGAGAATGCATGAAAATAATCACCATTTGATAGATCTGGAGTTATTTTATCAAGAACTAAATCAATGCGCTTATTGTCTAAATAATCTTCTGCCTTTTTATATCCCGCTATATGCACATCTCTATTTTTCATATCAATGAATAATATTGCTGTATTTCCATGAGGCTTATCATACCCCGGGGCTTTTTCATCGTAAAAGTCCTCCACGTATTGAACGAAGTTTTTTCCTTCTGTTCCATTGACAGTGATGATGAGAAAAGCTGTGTTTCTTTCCTTGCTCAATTTACTCGATAATGCCTCTAACTCTGCCTTTTCTTCTTTCGTTAACAATTTTGCATCATCATACACGAATTGTTTTTGATTAAGCGATTCAGCCTGCGCTGTTATTCTAGGTAAAAATAACACAAAAATGATGGACAATAACATAAAGAAATGGCCAATTTTTCTCGCTTTACTCACCAAAAGCCACCTCCCATAAATAAGGAGAAGCATTTTAAGGCAAGAAAGGTGCCGCTGGCAATTCCGCCAAACCACATAGCCACTTTCCCCTTACTAGTAGGTGGTTTTCCAACGACTTTTCCTGTCTGTCCATTCATCGCAAAAGTATGCTCGGATTTATTATAATCATAGCTGACCATCCATACAGGGAGAAGCACATAATCACTTTTCACATTTCTCGTATCAACTTGCTTATTTCTATAGCTTACGGAATGATAGCCGGAAAAAGTAGAACTAACATAAGAGTCAATATATCCGCTAATTTTATCCTTCGCCCGAGGAAGCAATTCTTCATCCGAATAATTATATCTTTCAGCAATATAACCCGCTAAGTATGGGGTTTTAAAATCCTTTAGCTGCTCATATGGATAAGGCTCCAGCTTATCCATTAACTCATCATTCATTTTCTCAGACGCATCAACAGGGATTTTTACATAATCAAGATTCAAATCTCGAAAAGCATCATAATATTTCGTTTCCGTATAAATATAGTCTCCTCTTGTATATGTTCGGACCTTCGTACAAACTGCATCAACTTGCACCTTACTATTTAAGTCAAATAGCCAAAATGGCACATACATTCCTGTGATACTTTTAATTCGATCCGCGTTCATAAATCCTTTAGGAGTAAGTAGCCCTTTTCTGCACCATTTCTTAAAAGCTTCTCTAGCCTCTTCCTTACTAATTGTAAACGGAATAACCTTTGCCGGTGCAAGATGACCTGATAAGCGATCTGCTATAACTACACCAGCACCGCAAAAACTGCAGCTTGTCGCTACAGTTTCTGTTTCGGTAATTAACACCGCTCCACAATTCTCACAATGGTATTCCTTTGCCTCGTCTTCGGAAAATCTTGATTCGATTAGTTCTTCTGGGTAATTTTCAATTGTTTCTTGGTTCCCACAGCTTTCACAGGACAATTTTCCGGATTCACTGTCAAACCCCATGTCACTGCCACAGCTCGGGCATTTATAATGAAGTATCACGTTTTACTCACCTCGTATTTATCAAGCAAAGGTTATAATGGATAGTTGTTAAGCACTGGATAAAACCGTTTTGAGTCAATCCCTCTCCAAAAAGGAGTTATCCATTATTCTTTATTCTCTCCTTCAACGCAGCTAATTCATTATCTACATTGGGAGAATCGTCGTATTTAGCGGTTAAATCCTCAATATCATCCTTTGGACCAGCATTCAATTCAGCCATCGCATTCGCTTCATCTAAAGCACGATTCACTTTCTCTTCCATTCGTCCAAAAGCTGAAATTGAATGGCCAGAATCTGCCGCGGATGACCCTAGCTTATTTATCCGTTCTTGTGTTTTAGCAACTGACCATTTTGCCTTTAACATACTTCTTCTTGATTCTAGTTCACCAATATCTGCAACAAGTTTATCGTGCATCTGCTTCATCTGCAGTGAATTAGAAGATGCCAATTGATAAGAGGCTTGTAGTTCCGTAAATTTCGTTCCTAATGAACCCTTCTTTTCTAGAAACTTTCTCGCATCGCCTTCATTACCCGCTTCTAATGCTTTTACAGCATAACGTTCCATCTTCTCCATTTCATCCTGACACTCAGTCAACGCCCTTTTTGACCGCTGCTCTTCCGCCATAACTGACGCCGTTTCTGATTTTACCTTTCCTAAATCCCTATTTAAATTTCTTAAATATTGATCGATCATTTTCTCTGGATTTTCCGCCTTATCTAATAATGCGTTAATATTGCTGGACATAATATCTTTAAATCTTGTAATAATACTCATCTTATGTGATTCCTCCTTATTCTTTATCATCAATTTTAAAATTTCACTATCTACTATCATAGCTGATTGCTTTACATAATCTGCACTCTATCCTTTACCTATGCAATACCATCTTCATAAAGAACAGATAAAACTTTTATTAATACTATATACTGAGTTTCTTTAAAAAAAGTTTCATTTTTTCACTTGGACAAAACGATTACGAAACTTTACAAACTTGAAATTAACTTTCATCTTTATATACCAAAACTACGAAAAGATGTTTTAATCAAACGATTGATTAATTATCTAATCCCAGTTATATCATGGCATTGCCCAATTTAATCAAACGTTTGATTAATAGTTTTGTAGAAATATGACCCAATTTGTCACAAAAGAAGATATTTTAATTTAAAACTGATAGTAAATAAATCATAGTAATTCCTAACAATTAGTCCTAAAAAAACAAAGGGTTGTCTGACACTTTTTGTTCAGACAACCCTTTTCCTTTATACCATTACTTTACAAATATCATTCGTAAACTCAACCGGATCGTTGATCGGTAAACCTTCAATTAACAAGGCTTGATTGTATAAAAGGTTCGTGAATAGTTTTACTTTGTCCTTGTCCTGTTCGAAAGCTGCTTTCAATGATTCAAACACTTCATGATTCACATTGATTTCTAACACTTTATCTGCTTTTACTTGCTGATTATTTGGCATTGCGTTTAGAACTTTTTCCATTTCGATGGATACTTCGCCTTCAGCTGTTAAACAAACAGGGTGTGATTTCAAGCGCTTAGAAGCTCTGACATTTTTCACTTTGTCAGCTAATACTTCTTTCATATAATCGAAAAGTTCTTTGCTTTCTTTCTCTTCAGATTCTGTTTGTTTTTCACTTTCTTCTTCAATGCCTAAGTCACCACTAGAAACGGATTTGAATTCTTTTTCTTTATATTTCATAAGCATTTTGATTGCGAATTCATCAACATCATCAGTGAAGTAAAGAATTTCATATCCTTTTTCAGAGACAAGTTCTGTTTGCGGCAGTTTGTCGATTCGATCGATTGAGTCGCCTGTTGCATAATAAATGTATTTTTGATCTTCAGGCATTCTTGATACATATTCATCTAAAGTAACTAGTTTCTTCTCTTTTGATGAATAGAACATGATTAAGTCTTGCAACACGTCTTTATCTTGGCCAAAATCGTTGTAAACGCCAAATTTCAATTGTCTGCCAAACGAGTTATAGAACTTTTCATATTTTTCACGGTCGTCTTTTAACAGACTTTCCAATTCACGTTTAATTTTGCTCTTAATGTTTTTCGCAATGAATTTCAATTGTTTATCTTGTTGTAAGATTTCACGTGAAATGTTTAAAGATAAATCTTCTGAATCAACCATTCCTTTTACAAAGCTAAAGTAATCAGGAAGCAGGTCAGAGCATTTTTCCATAATTAACACGCCATTTGAATAAAGCTCTAGTCCTTTTTCAAATTCTTTCGAGTAATAATCGAAAGGAATATTTTCCGGAATAAATAAAATCGCATTGTATCTTACTGTCCCATCGACTTTAATATGAATATGTTTTAACGGTTTATCGAAGCCATAACGTTTTTCTTGATAAAAATTGTCATAATCTTCAGGTGTTAGCTCGCTTTTATTTTTTCTCCAAATCGGAACCATGCTATTAATGGTTTGTTCCTCTTTGAACTCTTCATATTCGTTTTCGCTGCCTTCTTTTAGCTTGCTGCTTGTTACTTCCATTTTGATTGGGTAGCGGATAAAATCGGAATATTTCTTGATGATGGCTTTTAAGCGATATTCATCTAAATATTCGTCATACTGTTCATCTTCCGTGTTCTCTTTAATTTTCAGAGTGATTTCAGTACCAACGGAATCTTTATCACATGGCTCAATGCTGTACCCATCGGCACCTCTTGATTCCCATTTGTATGCCTCATCACTGCCTAGTGCTTTACTGATAACGGTTAGCTCGTCGGCAACCATAAACGCGGAGTAGAAGCCGACACCAAATTGACCAATGATATCATGGCCATCTTTTGATTCATTTTCATTTTTGAATGCGAGGGATCCACTTTTCGCAATCGTTCCAAGGTTGTTTTCTAGCTCTTCCTTTGTCATCCCAATCCCAGTATCAGAGATTTTTAATGTTCTATTTTCTTTATCAGCATCGATTTTAATAAAATAGCTGTCTTTATCAAAACGTAATGAATCATCTGTTAATGCTTTGTAATAAATTTTATCGATCGCATCACTAGCATTAGAAATCAATTCTCTTAAGAAGATTTCTTTTTGAGAATAAATGGAGTTGATCATCATTTCTAACAGTCGTTTCGACTCTGCTTTAAATTCCTTCTTTGCCATTTTCGTATCTCCTTCCAAATTAAATACTCTATCTTTCATTTTAGCACTCTAACACGAAGAGTGCTAACTACATTATTTTAATAACATAAATGATTGGTTACTGTCAATTTATTGGAGGGTTAATTCTTTGGTCTTAAAGAAGGAATTTTTGGCCCTCCTAACGAAACCTTTTCGGTAATCACTATTGAAAGAGTTGAGATGAATGAATATAAGAGTTATACAGCAAACTGATGCACTTGCATTTGCACAGCTATGTAAAGAAATTGATGAATCTGGATTTATGCTTTATGAACCGGGTGAACGAGTCATCGATCTTGAGAAAGAAGAAAAAAGAATCGAAAACTTTTTAAATGATGACCGTTCGATCATTTTAGTTGCAGAGGACGACGAAAAGCTCATTGGGTATATAGTTGCAATTGGAGGAAGCGTAAAACGGACTAGACATTCAGCAAATCTAGTATTAGGTGTTAAAGAAAATTATCGAGGACGTGGTGTTGCCTCCCGTCTTTTCGAAAGCTTGTTTGCATGGGCAAAAGAAAAAAGGTTTACAAGACTAGAACTATCCGTCATAAAAGATAATGTTAAAGCTGTTAATTTATATCGAAAAATGGGCTTTATTATTGAGGGAGAAAAGGTTCATTCTTTAATCATTGATGGAAAACCGGTTAATGAGTACTATCTTTATAAATTGCTTAAATAGGGTATTGTAAAAAGTTCTA
>NZ_NAZB01000039.1:0-24243 GCF_003055045.1 Heyndrickxia sporothermodurans | reverse complement strand
AAGAGTAGGACGTTGCCAGGCTATATATAAATAATTATCGTCGCGGGGTGGAGCAACGAGCATTGCTTCATTGAAAAAACTGCGAGTTGTACCGATTGAGCAGCATCTTGAATAAGCTTTCTGAAATCGGGACAGTCAAAGGATGCACTTAGTGCATAATATAAACTAAAATATTACCGTCGCGGGGTGGAGCAGTCTGGTAGCTCGTCGGGCTCATAACCCGAAGGTCGCAGGTTCAAATCCTGCCTCCGCAATAAGTGCCAATGAAAAACGAAACTTAGTTTCGTTTTTTTTCATTTAAATTAATAGTTGTTTTGCTCATTTAGTGGAAATGATGTACACTACCAATAGACAAGTTTTCCCTTAGGAATGCATTATCCTAAGGATTTTTTATATAAGCTTTTTAACAAAAGTATTATCAGAGGAGATTATTATGAAAGTATATGAGTGGCTTTCTAAAGGGCCGGACGACACTTCCTCATTTGCCCAAAAATTAGCCATAAAATTAAAAGCGAAAGATGTCTTATTATTAGAAGGCGATTTGGGAGCAGGGAAAACAACATTTACTAAAGGGATTGCATTAGGATTAGGAATTCGACGAAATGTAAGTAGTCCCACCTTTACAATTATTAAAGAATATCAAGGGAATTTACCATTATATCATATGGATGTCTACCGTTTACAAGATTCCAATGAGGATTTAGGATTTGATGAATATTTTGAAGGTGATGGTGTAACGATTGTTGAGTGGGCTCACGTAATTGAGGATCAGTTACCAACCGAATACTTATCGATTTCGATATATCGATTAGGTGATGTAGAACGGAAATTTGAATTGAAACCTGTAGGAAAACGGTACGAATTATTGTGTGAGGAGTTATTTTCATGAAAGTGCTTGCTATAGATACATCTAATTATGCATTAGGAATAGCACTATTAGATAATGAAAAAGTGATCGGTGAATATATTACTAATTTAAAGAAAAACCATAGTATTCGGGTAATGCCTGCCATTCAGCAATTGATGAAGGATTGTGACATCGCCCCTATGGATCTTGAAAAAATTGTTGTGGCTAAAGGTCCCGGTTCCTACACTGGAGTTCGAATTGGGGTAAGTATAGCAAAAACAATGGCGTGGAGTTTAAACATTCCACTAGTAGGAATTTCTAGTTTGGCCATAATGGCCGGAATAGGGAGACATTTTCCTGGGTTTATTTGTCCTCTTTTTGATGCAAGAAGGGGGCAGATTTATACAGGATTATATCGTTTTGAAAATGAAACATTAATAACAGAATTAAATGATTGCAATATTTTAACGGTTGAATGGGTAGAAAAGTTAAAGCAACTGGAAAAATCAATTATTTTTGTAGGAAATGATATTGATTTACATAAAGAAGCTATCATTAATACTTTAGGTGATAAAGCAGTTTTTGCAAGTCCATCAGAAAATAATCCACGACCTAGTGAACTGGCATTTTTAGGAAAGGGTTTACCTGGCGAAGATATCCATACATTTGTGCCCAATTATATTCGATTGGTTGAAGCGGAAGCAAAATGGTTAGAATCTCAAAAGGGTAGAAGTAAAGAATGATGAATTATCAATTAAGAGAAGCAACGATAGCTGATTTAGATGGAATCATGAATGTAGAAATTCAATCATTTTCATTACCTTGGTCACGGGAAGCATTCTATAATGAATTTGTAAAAAATCACTTTGCAAGGTATTTCGTTATTGTAGATCAAGAAAAAATTATCGGTTATTGTGGGGTATGGCTTGTAGTGGATGAGGCACATATTACAAATATTGCTATATTACCTGAATATCGTGGCCAAAAACTAGGTGAGTTATTATTAAGCAGTATCATGGATTATTCAATTCAACAAGGAGCAAAATCAATGACTCTAGAAGTTAGAGTAAGCAATATAATTGCTCAATCGTTATATAAGAAATTAGGTTTCTTTGAGGGTGGAATCAGGAAAAATTACTACACTGATAACCAAGAGGATGCCTTAGTCATGTGGGTGAATTTATAATGAATAAGGATTTAATTGTTTTAGGAATTGAAACAAGCTGTGATGAAACAGCTGCAGCTGTTATTAGAAATGGGACGGAAATACTTTCTAATATCGTTGCTTCACAAATCGAAAGCCATAAAAGATTTGGAGGAGTTGTGCCTGAGTTAGCATCAAGACACCATGTGGAACAAATAACTGTCGTTATCGAAGAGGCTTTGATTAAGGCAGATGTTACATTTGATGATATTGATGCCATTGCAGTAACAGAGGGTCCTGGTTTAGTCGGGGCTTTATTGGTTGGGGTGAATGCGGCAAAAGCAATTTCCTTTGCGAGAAATATTCCCTTAGTAGGTGTGCATCATATAGCTGGTCATATATATGCTAACCGATTAATGAAAGAAATGGCATTTCCACTGTTATCATTGGTCGTCTCTGGAGGACATACGGAATTAGTATTGATGAAGAAGCACGGGGAATTTGAAGTAATCGGTGAAACAAGAGATGATGCAGCTGGAGAAGCATATGATAAAGTAGCTAGAACACTTAATCTTCCTTATCCTGGAGGTCCACATATCGACCGACTTGCAAACGAGGGAACACCAACGATCGATTTACCAAGGGCATGGTTGGAAGAAGATTCTTATGATTTTAGTTTTAGCGGTTTAAAGTCGGCCGTAATTAACACATTGCATAACGCAGAACAAAAAGGTATGTCCATTGACCCGAAAAATATGGCCGCGAGTTTTCAAGAGAGTGTCATTGATGTATTAGTAACTAAGACGATTAAGGCTGCTAAAGAGTTTAATGTAAAACAAGTATTATTATCAGGCGGAGTTGCGGCTAATAAAGGGCTTAGAGAAAGACTTGAGAAGGAATTTGCCAAGATTGATGGAATTGAGTTACTTATTCCGCCATTACATTTATGTACTGACAATGCAGCGATGATTGCAGCAGCAGGAAGTATTTTGTTTGAAAAAGGGAAGCGAAGTGAATATTCCTTAAACGCAAATCCTAGTTTAGATATAGAGCATTTTTAGAAGCATGTGGGTGACATGCTTCTTTTTTATTGTCATAAAACTATCCACATGTGAATAAAAAATACGAACAACTGTTGTTGTGCACAGCTTGTGGATAAAATGTTAATGAAACTATGTTGGTGTGTATAAAATATTGTTGAAAAATTATGATTTCTGTGGATAATGTGTATAAATCTGTTGATAAGGCTAGAAATGCACAAATAATAATACTTTTATACTATATGGGGAGAAAAAAATCTGTGGATAGTTTTGTGGACTAAAAAAATACCAGAGTATCTGGTATTTTTGTCTTAAAGTATGCGGCATCAATTAACCTTCTGCAAGTTCTGTCCACTCTTCCATCAATTTTTCAAGTTGTTGTTTGAAATCAGTGATTTCCTTATTTAATTCAAGAACTTTTTCATGGTCTTGGTAGATTTCAGGCTTACATAGTAATGCTTCGTTATTTTCTAATTTACTCTCTAATTCGTCAATGTATCCCTCGATTTCCTCAATTCGACGTTTACGTTGCCGTTCCAGTTTTTTTGCCTCTTTGTCTTGTTGATACGATTGTTTTGCAGGATTCTGTGTATCCGTAGTAGTTTCAAGTTTTGAATGTTCCAGTTTTTTTAATTCCTGCATTTCTTGCTGTTTTTCAACATAATAATCGTAATCTCCGAGATATTCCTTTGTTCCATCTTTCCCTAGCTCTATCACCTTTGTTGCCAGCCTGTTGATAAAGTAACGATCATGGGAGACGAATAGAATCGTACCGGGGTAATCAATTAAAGCATTTTCCAATACTTCTTTACTATCGAGGTCCAAATGGTTTGTCGGTTCATCTAAAATAAGAAAATTTGCTTTTTGCAGTAAAAGCTTGGATAAAGCAAGTCTTGCTTTTTCTCCGCCACTTAAACTTGAGACAATTTTAAGAACATCATCACCCGAAAATAGAAAATTTCCTAATACTGTACGTATTTCTTTTTCATCTTTCAAAGGATAATCATCCCATAGTTCATTTAAAACCGTTTTGTTCGATGAGAGGTCGGCTTGTTCTTGATCATAATAACCAATCGTCACATTTGAACCGTAATTGATGTTTCCGTTATGAAGGTCCAACTTTTTAATAATTGTTTTAAGTAAGGTTGATTTACCGACTCCATTTGGTCCTACAAGTGCAATACTGTCACCTTTTTTTATTGATAAAAAGATATTTTTTGCGATAATATGGTGATTATATCCAATAGAACCGTCCACAATATTTAACACTTCATTACCGCTTTGCTTCTCAATTTGAAATGCGAAAGTAGCTGATTTTTCGTCACCTAACGGCCTGTCCATTATTGTCAATTTTTCAAGCTGTTTTCTTCGACTTTGTGCACGTTTTGTTGTGGAAGCTCTTGCTAAATTTCGTTGAATAAAATCTTGTAGTTTGGCAATTTCTTCTTGTTGTTTCTCATATTGTTTGAAATCACGTTCATATTGTTCAGCCTTTTGCGTCAAATATTGGCTGTAATTCCCATAATATTTCTGAATAGCGTGTCTTGATAATTCATACACTTGGGTAACGACTTTGTCTAAGAAATATCGATCATGCGAGACGATAAGTATGGCACCGTTATAGGCTTGTAAATACTGTTCCAGCCATGAAAGGGTGTCAATATCCAAATGGTTCGTAGGTTCGTCCAAAATTAAAATGTCTGGTTTAGTTAAAAGTAATTTAGCTAATGCTAAGCGGGTTTTTTGGCCGCCGCTTAATGTTTCAATCATTGTTCCATAATCAAAATCACTGAATCGCAGGCCGTGAAGGACTGAACGGATATCGGATTCATACTGATAACCACCTAAATCTTTAAAACGAATCTGTAATTGATCATATTCAGCTAAGATTTTGTTGTAAAGATCCGGTTTTTCATAGTAATACGGGTCTGCAATTTTTTGTTCTACATCTCTTATTTGATTCTCCATTTGCCGCAAATCTTGAAATACAGTTAACATTTCATCCCAAATGGATAAACTAGATTTCAATCCAGTATTTTGTGCAAGATAACCGATGGAAACATCCTTTGGTTTGACAATATCCCCGGAGTCTAATGACATTTGTCCAGAAATAATTTTTAATAACGTGGACTTTCCGGCACCGTTTCTCCCAACTAATGCAATACGATCTCTCGTCTGAATTTCTAATTTTATATTTGATAAAATAAGTTCAGCACCAAAATGTTTTGTTAGTTGTTGAACTTGTAATAAAATCATATTTATTTCACCTCATCTATATTGGTAGTGTACCGTATTCATGAGGGTTTGGGCAATGATTCACTATTTCTAAATAGGACACGGAAAGAAAAATAGTGTATGATAAATTGAGGGGTGTTTTCGATGTCAAAGCTTACTCATTTTAATGAGCAGGGAAGAGCGAAGATGGTTGATGTGAGTACTAAACCTGACACTGTCCGCACGGCGATTGCACAATCGAGTGTACAATTAAGCAATGAAATTTATCATTTAATCCGTAATAATAAAATGAAAAAAGGGGATGTTCTTGCAGTTGCACAAGTTGCAGGTGTTATGGCTGCAAAAAAAGCATGGGATCTTATTCCGATGTGTCATCCTATTCCAATTAATGGAGTAAATATTGAATTTAGTTGGGAACAAAAAGATCCAAATATGTATATGCTAAACATTATTTCAAGTGTAAAAACAAAGGGAAACACCGGTGTTGAAATGGAAGCATTAACTGCTGCATCTGTAACCGCTTTAACCGTTTATGATATGTGTAAAGCCATTGATAAAGGAATGGTTATTGGACCAACGTTTTTGATAGAAAAAACAGGCGGTGTTTCAAGTACTGATTATCTGAGGGAATAGATATTTCCCTTGAGGCCAACGTTTTTTTAGTTAGATTTATATGGGGGACCTATAGTATGAATGAAGAATTAATTAAAATACCTCAAGCGACAGCAAAGCGATTACCACTCTATTATCGATTTTTGAGGAATTTACATAACTCCGGTAAACAGCGTGTATCTTCAGCTGAGTTAAGTGAAGCTGTAAAAGTCGACTCCGCCACGATTCGCAGAGATTTTTCATACTTCGGGGCATTGGGGAAAAAGGGTTACGGATACAATGTTAATTATTTGTTATCATTTTTTCGTAAAACATTAGATCAAGATGAATTAACAAAAGTAGCTCTAATCGGTGTGGGAAATTTAGGAACAGCATTTTTAAATTATAATTTCATGAAAAACAATAATACAAAAATCGAAATCGCTTTTGATGTTGATCCAAATAAAGTCGGTAAAAAAATTGGAGATGTACCTATTTATAGTTTGGATGAGCTGGAGGCACGATTAATCAGTGAAGATATCAGTGTTATTATTCTTACGATTCCCGCAGAAGTTGCACAACGGGTTACTGATCAGCTGGCGAAAACAAACGTAAAAGGTATATTAAACTTTACACCGGCTAGACTAAATGTACCTTCATCTATACGTGTGCATCATATTGACTTAGCAGTAGAGTTGCAATCATTAGTTTATTTTTTAAAGCACTATCCAAATGACACGGAAATTTCACAAGACTAATAAATAGATAATGGATTAAACATCTAATTTGTATTATCATGTAAATATGAGGAGGTGGGCACAGATGGGACCAGGAATTGGAAGTATTATTCTCATTGTGATTGTTGCCTTACTAGTTTTCGGACCAAAGAAATTACCCCAATTGGGCAGAGCTGCCGGGGATACATTAAAAGAATTTAAAAATGCGACTAAGGGCTTGGCGGATGAAGAAGACGATAAGCCAAAAACGGATAAAGACAACGTTAAGTAAAATGTTAGGATGAATTCATATGAGTCAAAAAGACATGACGATTTTTGAACATATATCCGAGCTAAGGAAGCGACTGTTTGTGATAGTCGTTTTCTTTATCTTGGCTGTAATTGTAAGTTTTTTTCTTTCACAACCAATCATTCGTTATCTCCAGCATTCCGATTATGCAAAAGAGGTGACAATGAATGCGTTTCGGCTAACAGATCCTTTTAAAGTTTTTATGGAAGTTACTTTGTATTTGGCCATAGTGATTATTTTACCTGTAATTCTTTATCAACTTTGGGCATTTATTAGTCCCGGTTTATATGAAAAAGAACGGAAAATAACATTAAGTTATATTCCCATAGCTCTTGTTCTCTTTTTAGCTGGACTAGCATTCGCTTATTTTATATTGTTTCCGTTAATCTTACGGTTCATGATGAAGCTATCATCACAAATGGATATTAATCCGGTCATCGGTATTAATGAATATTTTTCGTTTTTGTTTCAAATTACCTTCCCATTTGGGATACTGTTTGAATTACCAATCGTTATCATGTTCTTAACGCGATTAGGAATCATTACACCAATGTTTTTGGCGAAGATTAGAAAGTACGCATATTTCTTTCTACTCGTCCTTGCTGCTTTTATCACACCGCCTGACGTAATGTCACAAATTGTCGTCGGTGTACCGCTAATGATTTTATACGAAATTAGTATATTGGTTTCGAAAGTCGGTTATCGAAAAGCGAAAGCAGCGGAATTAAAATATGCGCTGCAAAGCGAAAGTGAAAAAAAATAAAACCTTCCAATTGGGAGGTTTTATTTTTTTTGATGGCTTTTTAGGCGAAAATGCAAAGTGATTAATCGAAAGCCTGACCCATAATCAATCGTTGCTAAAAAGACGAGCATGTAAGCTAAAAAAGACCAACCGTGAAGATTAACTTGTTTAACGGCAAAATAAGTAAACAGGGTGCCAAGAAGGCAATAGATTATGCCGGATTGTAGTGGTCTCATGAGAAAAGTCCTCCAATAAAGCTTTGTTTCTCGATAATTTTTTGAATTTCTTCGCGGTTCAATAGCTGAGCAATAACAACGATTGTGTTCATTATTACGTGTGCGCTTATTGGCACTAAAATGCGATTTGTCTTTTTATATAAAAAGGCAAATGTGAATCCCATGGCAGAATACAGTAATAGATGGACAAACTCCATATGTGCAAGTCCAAAAATGATGGAACTGATAAGTGCCGAAGAAAAAAAGGATAAATATTTATGAAGTGTTCCGAAAATAATCTTTCTAAATACAATTTCCTCTAAAATTGGGCCAATAATTGAACTTACAACAACGACAATCGGAAAAGTTTCGATTAGGCTTACGATTCGCTGAGTGTTTTCTGATCCAGGTTTAATGCCAATCATTTGCTCAATGATTGATGCAAGCGCTTGAGCAATAAATGCTAGAAAAATCCCTCCGATTGCCCAGGTGATCGACTTTCCGACTGAAAGCGGTGTACTTCTTTCTAATTGATATTTTCGTTCAGATTTTCGCAAAATCAACAAAACAATAATTAACGCGGAAATGAAACTGATTACAATCCAATAAACGGGCGTCATCATTTTCATATAACTTTCCGAAGTATGAAATCCTTTCACACCAATAATATAAACAATGGGTTGACCAACATAAACGGATAGTTGCATCGCAATATAAGTAATTAAAATATATACATATTCTTTTTTCACAATATTTTTCCTTTCTTGTTAGCTCATAATCCATTCTACTATTGAATAAATAGAGGTTCAAATATTAAGTGTGCAGTACATTTTTTATCCTTCAATCTATTATATGTAAAAATAACCTCCAGTTATGAATAGAAATAATAATTGGACATAGACTTGAATATTGCGCGAAGTCTTAATTTTAGGATATTCAAACTGATTGAAGGAGTTTTTTCAAAAAAGTTAACTGTAAAGACTTGCAAAATGGAATTGAATTATTTATTATAATAATTGTGTTAGCACTCAAGAGTAGTGAGTGCTAATAATTTAAAATTACATAAAATTATTGAGGAGGTTGTTTCACTTGTTAAAACCACTTGGAGATCGCGTCGTAATTGAACTAGTAGAAGCAGAGGAAAAAACTGCAAGCGGTATCGTTCTTCCTGATTCTGCAAAGGAAAAACCGCAAGAAGGTAAGGTAGTAGCTGTAGGTACTGGTCGTGTTTTAGATAGCGGTGAGCGTGTTGCTCTGGAAGTATCTGAAGGCGATCGCATCATCTTCTCTAAATATGCTGGTACAGAAGTGAAATACCAAGGTAACGAATATTTAATTCTTCGTGATTCAGACATTTTAGCTATTGTACAATAGTTATTTACCATTTTCGAAAATAAATACATCATTAAAGAAGATCGAGGAGGTAATTTCAAATGGCAAAAGAAATTAAATTCAGTGAAGATGCACGCCGTGCAATGCTTCGCGGAGTTGATAAATTAGCAGATGCTGTAAAAGTAACACTTGGACCTAAAGGACGTAACGTGGTTCTTGAGAAAAAATTTGGTTCACCACTTATTACTAATGACGGTGTAACGATTGCTAAAGAAATTGAACTTGAAGATGCATTCGAAAACATGGGTGCTAAACTTGTATCTGAAGTTGCAAGCAAAACAAATGATGTTGCCGGGGACGGTACAACAACTGCAACTGTACTTGCTCAAGCAATGATTCGTGAAGGCTTGAAAAACGTAACAGCCGGTGCAAACCCTGTTGGAATCCGTAAAGGAATCGAAAAGGCTGTTCAAACAGCTGTTGAAGAACTTAAAGCAATTTCTAAACCAATCGAAGGCAAAGAGTCCATTGCACAAGTTGCTGCCATCTCTGCTGCCGATGAAGAAGTTGGAACACTTATTGCTGAAGCAATGGAACGTGTTGGTAACGATGGTGTTATCACAATCGAAGAATCTAAAGGCTTCACAACTGAATTAGATGTTGTTGAAGGTATGCAATTTGATCGTGGCTATGTTTCTCCATACATGGTTACAGATACTGACAAATTAGAAGCAGTTCTTGAAAATCCATATATCTTAATTACCGATAAAAAGATCACAAATATTCAAGAAGTATTGCCAGTTCTTGAACAAGTGGTACAACAAGGTAAACCAATTCTTATCATTGCTGAGGATGTTGAAGGCGAAGCACAAGCAACACTTATTGTGAACAAACTTCGTGGAACATTTAATGCAGTTGCTGTTAAAGCACCTGGATTTGGTGACCGTCGTAAAGCAATGCTAGAAGATATCGCTGTTCTAACTGGTGGTCAAGTGATCACTGAAGATTTAGGTCTTGATCTTAAATCAGCAACACTTGATTCTCTTGGACGCGCTGCTAAAGTTGTCGTTACAAAAGAAAACACAACAATCGTTGAAGGATCTGGCGATTCTGCAAGCATTTCTGCTCGTGTAAATCAAATTCGTGCTCAATTAGAAGAAACAACTTCTGAATTTGACCGTGAAAAATTACAAGAACGCCTTGCTAAGCTTGCAGGTGGGGTAGCAGTAATTAAAGTTGGTGCTGCAACTGAAACTGAATTAAAAGAACGCAAACTTCGCATTGAAGATGCTCTTAACTCTACTCGTGCAGCTGTTGAAGAAGGTATTGTATCCGGTGGTGGTACAGCACTAGTTAATGTATACAATAAAGTTTCTTCTGTTGAAGCTGAAGGTGATGTTGCTACAGGTATCAACATCGTTCTACGTGCATTGGAAGAACCAGTTCGTCAAATCGCTCACAATGCTGGTCTTGAAGGATCTGTAATTGTTGATCGCTTGAAAAAAGAACAAGTAGGTATTGGATTCAATGCAGCTAACAGTGAATGGGTAAACATGTTCGAAGCAGGCATTGTTGATCCAACTAAAGTAACACGTTATGCACTTCAAAATGCAGCTTCTGTAGCGGCTATGTTATTAACTACTGAAGCAGTTGTTGCTGATAAACCTGAAGAAAACAAAGGTTCATCTATGCCTGATATGGGCGGCATGGGCATGGGCGGTATGATGTAATTCAATCGCTAGCCAAAAACCCGTAAGACAATTTATTTGTCTTACGGGTTTTTTTTGTCGAAAAGAGTAGAATTAAATTTCCTGATTAAAATAGGAAAACAGTAAATAAGACCTATAAATTGTAATATTCGTAATATTTTATCCAGATATATCAAAAAAAACGCCCCAAATCCTTAATAAAATAGAAGTGAATTCCTCCTTATTTCCTACAAAAAAATACTAGTTTCAAAGTATTGCAGAAGAAAGTACCAGACAAAATTCGACAATTGTCATAAGGCCATTTGACCGATTATTAAATAGGTGGTAAATACATATATAGTAATATACTTCCATAAAATTGATGTATTAATAATAAGGAAGTACATTGATGGCTTAGATTAAATATTTTGAAGTAGTCATTTAACATGTGTTTATCATTTTAATTTATATGATAAAAAGCCTATGGCTAATAATTAAAAGGAGATGGATATAATGGCACAAATTCGTATGACCCCAGAGGAATTAAAGGCAAAAGCGAAACGCTACGGGCAAGGTGGACATCAAATCGAAGAGATTTTGAAAAATTTAACAAGCTTACAAAGAGAACTTCGAGGAGAATGGGAAGGTCGTGCATTCGATAAATTTGATGAGCAGTTCGAACAGCTATCACCAAAAGTGCAAAACTTTGCAAGACTATTGCATGAAATTAATGATCAATTAGATAAAACGGCTGAAGCTGTGGCTCGACACGATGAAGAATTATCAAAGAATTTTGGTTTACAATAATTAATCAGGTAAACACGAGATTAATCAGTGTGTTGAGTTAGGACTTTATTCCTTTAGCCAAAAGCCACGCAACAATGGTTGTGTGGCTTTTGGTCATAATATGGATCACGAATGAAAAATGAGCTAACGTCTCCTTAGGTACAATCATGAAATAGTAATCATTTAAAAATATTTATACATATAAACAACTTTTCAGGGGTTGATGGAAATGAAAAAGTATGAGAGGGGCATCTTGCTGTTTTTGGTTTTAGTGCTGGCGTTGTCTTCAGGCGCCTCCTATTTAGCGCTGTATCACGCATCAAAAAATCAAAAACATAAAGAAGACCAGAAAATGACAGTTGCATTGGTTAATGAGGACCAAGGTGCAAAATTTAATGGGGAAACATATGACTTCGGTACCGAATTTATCAAAAACATCGAAAAGGATGATAAGCATAATTGGTACGTTGTTAGCCGCGGAGTAGCTGAAAGTGGCTTACAGCGTAATGCCTATAATATGATGATTGTCATTCCTAATGACTTCACCAAAAAGGCATTGTCAATCAATTCTAAAGCACCAGAGAGAGTAGCATTGAACTACAAAGTTAATGTCTCGGGTAACAATAATATGAAAGTAAAGGCCGAGAAAACGGCAAGCTCTATTCTTGGAGAATTTAATCGTCGAATTATTGATGTGTATTTTGCCAGTGTCATTGGAAACTTGCAGGAAGCACAAGACAATATCTCTTCGATTGTAAACAAAGAACAGGTATATACAAATGTATATAATAACGCGATTCATCGCCCATTAGCAGGTTATGCGACTCAATTTGGAGCAGTTCAAGCGAGCACGCAAGTATCGAAGGATGGTTTTAAAGGAATACAGGATATTTTAAAGGAATTTGAAAACAACTTAGGTGAAGGAGCAAAAATAAGCAAAACCTATCAAAACAGCATGTTGGATTATGCGAAGATGACCGCTGCTAATACATTATTACAAAAAGGCTTTTCCGATCAATTGGGTTATTTGGATCGTGATATGAATAATGGCGATGTATTGCAGCAATTAGATCAATTAGTTGCCGCAAATAATGAGATAAATAAACAGTTTCAGCTGAAGGATACGCAGACTGCCAATATTATGACAGAGGCATCAGCCTTGCAAAAATATCTTACTACTACGAAAGAAAAAGTTGACAAATTAGATACAGAATTAACAACGACATTAGCTTCTGATATGCAGAAAAGTATTGCAGAAAAGTTAAAAAAAGAAATGAAGACGAATGCTGGAAAAGAACAGGAAATCAATTTAAATAAGTTTTTTATGATGCCAGATAAAATGTCTAGAAAAAATCTTCGGGATCAAATGAAACAGTTACCTCCTCCTTTAACTACAGATGACTTGCTTAAATTAGGAATAACAGAACCGAAACGTACAGAAATTAATAAGTTATTTAATAATGTCATAGCTGTGAACGAAAAATATAAACGTGAATTTAATGATTATCCCGATGGTTCAGCTCCATTGCCGGATAATTTGAATAACTTTTTACTAACAAATGAGGCTACAATTAGTGATTCTGTGATACTACCAAAGAATCCGAAAGAAGCGCAGGAGTTTTCATTATTTGTACCTAAAGAGTATAAGGTGAATGAAGTATCATTAACATTACCAAATATGCAAGTAATTGAGATGGATCCTAAAAATAATACGATCATGCTTCCAGCAACAGATGAAGGAATATTCACTGTAAAACTGAAAGTACAACCAAATGACACCGATAAGTCGATTGATTTCTTCCAACCTATTAAGTGGAAATGGAAAATGCATCAAAAGAATGTGAAGGACGCAGATATACCAGAACCGCCTAAAGAATCTGCACCCCCACCGGGTCAGAGTTCGAAGGAATCAAGAACTGATAAGGTAGTACGGCCTAAAAGCAGTGTCCAGTCGGTAGAAACTAGTAATAATGATAACATTAATAAAGAAAATGAAAGTAAACAAGATTCGGTAGAACCGGATCAAAAGGATGAAAATGTAACTTCTGAGTCTTCTAACAAACAAGAATCAATGGAAGAAAATAAAGGTAAAGAATCTGAGTCTGGGATTGATGAGAAAGATAATAAGGATAATGAAGATAATAAAAATGAAAACAACGATAAAGAAGAACCTGAGGATCCAAATGACAAACCGATAGAAAAAGTCGAAGTAGAAAATAATTATATTACTCATTCTGTCATGTCATCACTTACCGATTATTCGATAGGTGAAATAATGATGGATGTAAATGATGTTATGAGTAGCTATCAAAAAATGTCAACGTTGTATAATAATTATTTTGGGTTAGATATATCGAAATTAGCGGATCAATTAAATCAAATGAATTTATCTGATATGGCTACAACGGACTCACTTTTCTATCTATTTAATAAACAAGACATTGTAGATGTTATCGCCAATTTTGTAGCTGATCAAATAACAGAAGAAGTTCGTAAAGATACAGAAGAGTTGCAAAGCAAGATTAAGGCATATATTAACCTTGTCACTAATGCAGAACAAAATTCACAAAAAATGTCAGAATTGATTAAACAAACAACAGAACAAGCAAAAATACTAAATACAAATTTAACAAAAACCTTACTTAATTTGTCAACTTGGCGAAAAGCAAGCCTGAAATTGCAAAATGAACAAACGAAAATACTTACAAACAATGACCAAGAACAAACGGCAATTTTATCATTAGATGGTGAATTGAATTCATTACTAACTGTAAGTCAATCATTGGCAAACCAATCAAAGGGTAATTTAAATACCGTTAATAATGTTTATAAAACATTTGATGCGATTGATAACCAAGCAAATGAAATAAAAAATAGCGGTAGTCATTTAGTAAAACAGGCAAGCAATCTATCAAATAATTTGACTAATAAACTATCAGAAGACCAGAAATTTGCTAATAATTTTGCTAAAGTTCTTGCAAACAGCCGGATTGGTGAACGACAAAATGAAAATCTGCTTGATTTTCTTTCCAATCCTGTAGAAACGAAAACCGATGGAATCATCGTAGCAGGAGATATTTTTACACCGTATTTTATTGTTTTAATTTGCTTTATTGTTGCTTTATTTACGGCGTATGTCATTTCAAATCACGAACGTAAACATCTTCAAACCGATACGTTTAAGTCGGAAATGACATTAGTTAGAGGAAATTTACCGATCACCATTATTACCTCAAGCATTGGAATTGTCGAAGGAATTCTTACTGGTTTACTATCCGGCTACCTATTAGAAATTGTTGAGGGGAAATTTATGCTGTGGATCGGCTTAATAACGATCATTATGGTAACGATGCTTCTTGTCGCAACCTATTTATTAAGACAGTTGAAAATGCTTGGAATGTTTTTATTATTGGCAAGCTTAAGCCTATATCTATTCTTAACGGAAGCTCTTGGACTTCATTTCGATAAAATGTCCATTGCAGCCAAAATTAAAGAATTCTCCCCGCTACAATATATTGAAAAGCTAGTAATGGGATTTGCGGATAGAGCAGCAAACAATCAAAGTATTATAATTTGCTTATTTGCGATTATCGTCATTAGTCTTGTTGGTCACTTATTTGTCTTAAATCGTTTTGGCAAAAGCGAGGAGAAGGAAGATGAAACAATTAGTGAAGCACTTTAGTATTCTAGCAATCTTTTTTGTAGGAGGGTTTTCATTGTCTACCCTCCCTTCCTTTGCGGATAGCGATCATCTTGATCATAGTGGGAAAATACGATTGAAAACCGATCGTATCGGTCAAGATGATGCCCAAAGGCAGAAACTAGAATCACAAGATGATAAAGAAACAGAATTAGAAAAAATCGCTCCCGATTTGTTTAAAAAACAAACTCGGGATGCGATAAAAACAAAACAAAAAGAAATGGAAGAAACAATGGAACAAATAGAGAAAAATCTATTTGATGTACCTATTAAGGAAGTTACAAACACTAATGATATAAAAAAGGTGCTTTTCTCCAATGAATATTCTGTTCAGTATGCAACAAATTCTAACCAAAAAAATAATCAGCAAGAAGAAACGGAAGGGGTTAGCAAAAAAATAGTAGTCACTCTTTTTGGTTTCGTTTTGATGATTTGTGGGGGATTATTTGTGATGATGAGGAAAATGCTGGATTAAAGGAGATGAGAATATGCCTAGTGAGACACATATTAACGTAACCGTTGACTTTAGTAAATGGAATAAAGGACGGTATGATATTAGAATTCCAGTCCATCAACCGATTAAACAATTGCTTGCTAATGTAGTTGAATCATTGAATATAGACATTAAGAAAGCCTCTCTTTTTGCTATAAAGGTCCCCGCTAAAAGACTTCTCTTAACAGATGATGATCGTCTTATCGACCATCCAGTAACAAACGGCGATATTTTACTCGTTTTATAAGTAAGCATGCGTAACTAAGAAAAAGGAGTCAGAGAACATGAACGAAATCACAATAAACATAGAGTCCATGACTTTCCAGTTTTTTATAAAGGATGACAAAAGGCAGTTAAAATTGGCAAAGTCACAAACGCGCGTAAAGGATATACGTCAATTGGCACTAATATGTGAGGAAACTGATTATTTTGTGCCAGCGGAAGTTGCTGATGAAGACGATATAATTACTTTTTCGTTCACCATCGATCACCGAGCTCAAAAATGGGCAGATGTAAGTAAACTTGGACGAAGTGATAAGCTCCGTTTGCTATGTAATCTTGCTCGCTTCAGAAAATTGCTAACCACACGTATGACTTTCTTCTTGCATCCGGACAACTTAATATTTGATGATAATCTTATACCATCATTGGTGTATCGCGGCATCCGGGATGTAGTTCCTCCATACGAAATTGACGAAGAAAAATTTATTCTCCAATATAAATGCTTAATTATTGCATTGTTTTCAAAAAAATATAGTTTTGATGAACTTTATTCCGGATCTATAAAAAATGCTACAGATACCGAATTTGAACGTCAAGTAGGTGAAGCAGACAATTTCACATCTTTAATTAAGCTGTTAGAAGAAAATTATATTAAAGAGAAAAAAGAAACAGAAAAAAATATGCAATATGTCCCGAAAAAAAGATTTCGCTTATTTAAACAACTTACATTCATTATGATCGCTCTTTCTGTCATATTAGCGGTCCCAACAGTCTATTTTAGTTTTGTGAAATCTCCTTTTCAAAAGCATTTAATTGAAGCCCATCATCATTTTCTAGCGCAAGATTATGGAAGAGTAATTAGTGAACTCGACGGAGAAAATCCGGAAAAATTACCGGACTCGGGAAAGTATATACTAGCTTATTCGTATGTAAAGACAGAATCGTTAGATGAAGCGCCAAAAGAGGCAATTTTAAAAAATGTTAGCTTAAAAAGCGATGCTAATTATTTGCTTTATTGGATTTATAATGGACGCGGTGATTTTGATCAATCGGTTGACCTTGCTAGGTATATTGATGATCCGGTGCTAATTATGTATGGATTTGTTAAAAAAATTGAAAAGGCAAAAAATGATCCTAATTTAAGTGGAACTGAACGTGAAGAGGAAGTTCAAAAAAACCAAGAACAACTAAAAACGTATACAGATAAGTATGGTCTTGAAACATTGCTGAAATTACAAAACTCAGACACAACAAATAATTCAGAGGAAACGAATCAAGGTCAAGCACAAGAACCTAATACTCAAGACGTGATTAAACAAGAAGAAACAACTGAAAATAAAGATGTTAATGCACAAAAAAATAATGAGAAGACGAATGAAAAGGCTAAAGAAAACAAAGAGAACGGAAAGTCAAATAAAAATGTAAAAGAAAACAAAGAGAATGAGAATAAAAAGTAACTGTACGTAGGAACGAAGAATGAGTAGGGCGCTTTACTTATTCGTGTGTAGAGAGGGAGAGAATGATGGCACAACGATTATTACTGCTGAACGATGGAAACCAATTGCATAAATGCCATTTAAAAAAGAATAAACCCCAAAAAATAACGATAGGCAGTGATTGGTCGAATACCATCACATTTGAAGGTTGGAGACAACCACTCACAATGGAATGGGACGGGGAAGTATGCCAAATTGGTGAACAGCAGCTCCGAATAAATGAACAACTAGTATGGAAAAACGAAGCCCATCAAATGCGTTTTTTTCTGACGGATGCAACCGAGTGGGATAAATACGATACAACAAGATGTGAGAGTATTACGCTCAGTGCGAACGAATATGATGATGTGAAAATAAAAAATACAACAGTCGATGCATTGCTAATCCGTGATCAATTAGAATCATCATTTAAATTGGAAGTGTATAGCGGGGAGGTTTATCATAATTTTCTTCGTGTAACAGGAAATACGGTAATTGAACCAGGTGATCAATTATTCCTAGATGGTCTGATGATTAAAATTGGCAATGATGACATTGATATTCTTGCTAATGAATCTTTAGATACGACAAAACTAGTCCGTTTGTATGGAGAAAGTCAAAGCTTGGATGATGAATATCCCGATTATCATCGATCTCCACGAATTATTTACCGTGAGCCAGAGGAAAAACGGAAAATAGCCAATCCTTCCAGTATGCCGGGAAAACCAAGTGAACAACTAGCACGTGTGATCGTTCCACCACTTGTTATGATAGCCGCAATGGTTGTTGTTTCCTTTTTCCAGCGGAGTGGAATCTATTTGATCGTTATGTTTTCCATGACCATTGTGACGGTCATTTTTTCGATTACTACTTATGTGAAAAATGTGAGGCAGTATCGCTCAGATATAAAAGAGAGGGATAAGAGTTATCGTGAATACTTGAAACAGAAAACACAGGAACTATATAAAGTTAGTCAAGAACAGAGACACGCGTTAAATTACCATTACCCAAGTATAGAAAAATTGCGTGATATGACTATGAAAGTCCATTCGAGAATCTATGAAAAAACGATGTTTCATCACGACTTTCTTATGTACAGAGTCGGAAGAGGAGATATTGATTCGAGCTTTGAGATTGAATTGAATATGGAAGAGTTTACTTTAAAAAAGGATGAACTAATGGAAGAAGCGAAGAAACTTCGATCTCAATATCTCAAGCTAGAGGATGTACCAGTAGTAACCTCATTGATAAAGGGACCTGTTGGTTATATTGGGCAACGTCATTTCGTATTGGAACAACTACAACTGCTAGTCATGCAAACGGCTGTTTTTCAAAGTTATTATGATCTTCAGTTTGTCATCATTTTTCCTGAAGAAGAGAAGGAGAAATGGGAATGGATGCGCTGGCTTCCACATGCTAGCTTACGAGACATAAATGTCCGTGGATTTGTTTTTCATGAACGATCTCGTGACCAAGTGTTAAATTCTCTGTATCAAATATTAAAGGAACGTAAACTTGCCATCGATGAAAAAGGAAATAAAAATGAAAAAATATATTTCGCACCACACTTTGTCATTCTTATTACAGATGAAAAAATGATCTTGGATCATTCCATAATGGAATATTTTAATGAAGATCCAAGTGAACTTGGGGTCTCACTTATTTTTGTTCAAGATGTTATGCAATCCCTTCCGGAACATGTTAAGACGGTCATTGATATTCGGGATGCAGCAAATGGAAATATTATTCTTGAAGAAGGGGAATTGGTCAATCGAAAATTTACTTTAGACCATTTTCCAAAGGGCTTTAACAAAGAAGATATTTCACGTGCATTAGCATCTCTCAATCATTTACAAAACTTAAAAAATTCTATCCCGGAAAGTGTTACATTTCTTGAAATGTACGGGGTGGAGAAAGTAGAGGAGCTCCGAATTCCGGAACGCTGGGCACAAAATGAAACGTATAAAAGCCTTGCCGTTCCATTAGGACTAAGAGGAAAAGAAGATATTGTCCAATTGAATTTACATGAAAAAGCACATGGCCCACATGGATTAGTCGCTGGTACAACGGGTTCTGGTAAATCGGAAATTATACAGTCTTACATTATCTCATTAGCGGTAAATTTCCATCCTTACGAAGTAGCCTTTCTGCTTATTGACTATAAAGGTGGTGGGATGGCCAATTTGTTTAAGCACTTGCCACATCTTTTAGGTACGATTACAAACTTAGATGGCGCCCAGTCTATGCGTGCATTAGCTTCTATTAAAGCAGAATTGCAAAAGCGTCAACGTTTATTCGGAGAGCATGACGTTAATCACATCAATCAATATCAAAAGTTATATAAATCGGGTGAGGCTAGTGAGCCGATGCCCCATTTATTCCTAATATCGGATGAATTTGCGGAATTAAAATCTGAACAGCCGGATTTTATGAAGGAACTTGTTTCCACTGCTCGTATAGGACGTTCACTTGGAATTCACTTGATTTTGGCAACACAAAAACCAAGTGGAGTCGTTGATGACCAAATATGGTCAAACTCGAAATTCAAACTAGCACTTAAAGTACAAAACACTAGTGATTCTACTGAAATATTAAAAACACCGGACGCGGCCGAGATTACTTTACCAGGTCGTGCCTACTTACAGGTAGGAAATAACGAAATATATGAGCTATTCCAAAGTGCATGGAGTGGGGCGGATTACATTCCAGATAAAAGTGATGATAACTCAATGGATACAACGATTTATTCCATTAATGAACTAGGTCAATATGATATTCTCTCCAATGATTTAAGTGGACTTGGTAACAAGGAGAATATTTCGAAGGTTCCTACAGAACTGGATGCGGTGATTGATTATATCCATTCGTATGCAAATGAAAATAATATTGCTGAACTTCCAAGACCGTGGTTACCTCCATTAGAAGAAGCTATTTTTCTTCCGGATCTTCATGCAGTAGATTACAGAAATGCTTGGTATCAAGAGAAGAAACCAATAGAAGTAACTTTTGGATTCCTGGACATTCCGGAAATGCAAGCACAGGAACCGATTACGATAAATCTTACAAAAGATGGTCATATGGCTGTCTTCTCAAGTCCGGGATTTGGAAAATCAACATTTTTACAAACGGTAGTTATGGATATAGCGAGACAACATAATCCGGAAAGAGTGCACATCTATCTAATTGATTTAGGCACAAATGGCTTATTACCGCTAAAAGACTTACCACATGTTGCTGATACAATCATGGTCGATGAGGAAATTAAGCTCGGAAAGCTGTTCCGTAGAATAAAAAATGAATTAAAGGAAAGGAAGAATAAATTAAGTAAGTACGGTGTTGCCAATATCGAAATGTATGAAAGAGCAAGTAGAGAAGAAGTCCCTAATATTCTTTTCATTATTGATATGATCGATTCAATAAATGATGCACCATATAAAGATGACTTTGAGCAAGTGGCCGCACAAATTGCAAGGGAAGGTGTAAGTGTTGGAATTCACATGGTTATCAGTGCAGGACGCCAAAATGCAATGAGAGCTCCATTACTAGCCAATATAAAACATCAAATTTCTCTATATATTATTGATGAAATGGAATCAAGAAATATTGTTGGAAGAACAGATTTACGAATTGAAGAAATCCCTGGGCGAGGACTGGTGAAATTAGAAAAACCAACCTCTTTTCAAACAGCGCTTCCTGTAAAAGGAAAGGATACTCTCGAAATGATAAAGGGTATTCAAGCGGAAAGCAAGGAAATGCGATCAATCTGGTCGGGAGATCTTCCATCGCCAATCCCAATGGTTCCAGAGGTTATGGAATTCTCACATTTTATAAATAGACCGGAAACGAAAACAATCATTAATAATGGCGGCATTCCTTTCGCCGTTGATTTTGAAAATGTAGAACCAATGGAGTTAAGTGTAGTTAAAGATCAAAATACGCTAATTTTAAGTGACATGATGGATTCAATAGAACAAACCTATCTAACTCTAATCGCTTCTATCTCTGTTAATGAATATATCGATGTTGGAATGATAGACAATGCATCCTCAAGATTTAGCATTTATAAAGAAAATGTTGATATTTATGCTGAAAATAGAGCGACAATGGATGTTTTTGTAGAAAGGCTACTGGAATTATTCGAAGCTAGAGAAGATGCCTTCCGACAGGTCCAATTGGAAACAAACGGACGAGCGACGATGAACGAATTTATGAAGGACATACGCCCAATGATTGTATTAATAACAGATGTTTCGTTCGTTATTAATACGATGTCAGATAATGCACAAACAACACTTGCAAAGCTAATCGAAACTGGAGCAAGAGTTGGTATCCATTTTGTTGTCGGCATAATGTATGGTGCGATTGACCGGTCATATGATGACATTGCATCCATTTTGAAAAAGCAAAAAGTCGGTGTCATAATTGGCAGAATCTCTGATCAGAACATACTAGATGTTATGAATAGACCATATAAAGAAAAGAATTTACTTCCATATGAAGCTTATTATGTGAAGCAAGGCAAAGCTGAAAAAATCAAAATCGCTGCTCCGTTTCAAAAAAGAGAGGAAGTGAAAGTCAATGTTTGAAATGTTTAAAACGGATACAGAAAGAAAAAGAGATCAGTATCATAAGTTATATGAAAAACTGAAAGATGCGCTACAGGAACATGATAAAAAAGTTAGTGAAGCAAATGCGTCCTATAGCAGCTACATTAGTGCGGTTCCGAACCTTTCGAATACGAAAATTCCCTCTAATGACTTTGACCCGAAGCGAGAAGAATTAAACAGAAAACTAAATAAGTATTTTGATAATGAGAAAGATATGAGGGGTTCACTTGTAACGGCAATTAACAAAGCAAATGAACGATATATTCACTACAAAAACTTAGCCATTAAGGAAGCAGAGGCAGAGCGAGCAAGAAGGGAAAAAGAGTTAAGAGAACTGATAGAGAGAGTGGAGGGATTCTTTAGTGGGAAGCGTTAGAATTCATGATGATAAAGTAAATGAAGCAAATGCGGCAGCGAAGGCATTGGAACAATCGGTAAAAACAACCTATGAGAAATGTGAACAATTAATTTCTTATCTTCATTCCGCGAAATGGAGTGGGAAATCCAGAGATGCCTTTTTGAGCTATATCGAAATCATCCAGAAATATCATAAAGATTTATCGGCTGCCGTTGCGAAACAAACAAAAGCTTTAAATAATCTTGATGGCTACTACAATGATTTCCTTCAAGACCCATCCGTGAAAGAAGTGAGAAACTTATGAAGATCGATTCAAAGGATCTATTTACTGTTCCCGAATTATATCTTTTAGCCGCCGCATTTGGCGGTGAAGTGCTTTATGGACTTCCAGAGAAACAAATCTATCAGTTTAAAGGTGAGGACGTTTTTAAAGAAGCTCATCAAAGATTGGTAGATAAGGAGATCTTAACTCAAGAAGGTAAAATTACAAGAGCAGGTGCAATGGTCATTCGGGCAGTCGAGCTATACCACGAAAGTAAGAAATATGTTCGAATCAACAATCTCATGTTTGCATTTAGAGAACCGGAAAATGACGAGTTAATTGTCCTAGTCGAATTAGAAGAACAAGGCCATTATCAATTACGTGTGATTTCTAAGATCAGCGTTTTAAAATTGCTAGGTGACACATTCCCGCTAGTTTTAAGGGAACCACATGAATCAGAAAAAACGTTTCAAAGAAAAGAACTCACTAATCATGAAAGGCGAGAGACAGAAAACTTCGAACCTGAAACGATGTTTATGAATTTTGAGTCCATTCATTTGACGGAGGAGCCGAAGGATAAGTTTAACTCGAACTATTATCAACAATGGCTTGTTTTTACGAAGGATGAAAAATTAATGATGGTGGACACGGTCCATAAAAAATATTATCACGCAAGTCAATATTGGTTTTTAAAAGTACTCTTCGATGAAATGGATTTCCCTTATAAGGAGGCAAAGACATATGCATGAAACTATGGGTGATGGAGGAGGATCGGGTGTAAGAATTGATGTCAATCCTGACGAGATTACTAGTATTTATAAATTTTTAGAAGAAATTCTTACGGAATTAGAAACAAATGCTTCTCCCAATATTGAAAAACTAGGAAACCTACACTATTACACAGAAGGAAAAGCGAAAAAAGCGATGGAAGTATATGCGGAAGCCAATCAAAAAGTAATGGACTTGTATGATAATTATACCCGTGCTTCTACATTAGTCATTGATATTCTTAATACGATGATCCAAGTAGACGAAGAGATAGCAAAGAAAATCATCGCTAAGCTAGGGGTATGATGCTATGGACGTAAAATATATTCCATCAGACTGGGAAAAAATGAAAGATGGCATTGGCGATTTAATCGGATTAGGCCGATGGGGCAAAGGAATGATCGATGACCTCAAAGCTATTACAGACAATCTAGAAGATGCCAAATCAGATATTGCAAGCCTTGACAGTGACGGGGTCATCTCCTTCCACCACACGAGCCAGAAAGATAAATTTCAACATTTATACGAAGATTTCGAAGTACTGCATCGCTTTACCGGAAAAGTCGGGGATATCGTTGACCGGACAATTGATCAACCATTCTATGAAGATATCGATGCATTTGTCGAGGCGATGAGAGATTTAACTATCTCAAACTATACCACGAAGAATCGGGTTGGAGCGACAGAAGTAAAGGTCACCTACGCTGGATAC
>NZ_NAZB01000038.1:0-46106 GCF_003055045.1 Heyndrickxia sporothermodurans | reverse complement strand
CACAATAATATGGACTTGACTGAGTCACTTGCCCCAAGTTCCCGCATTCGTCCGATTCGGGCACTTCAACCTCAGGGCACTTGCTCCAAGTTCTCGCATCCATCCCATTCGAGTACTTCAACTCCGGATCTCTTGCTCAAAGTGCTCGCATCCATCCCATTCGAGTACTTCAATTCTGGATCTCTTGCCCCAAGTTCCCGCATCCATCCCATTCGGGCACTTCAACCTCGGGGCACTTGCTCCAAGTTCCCGCATTCATCCGATTCGGGCACTTCAACTCCGGGGCACTTGCTCCAAGTTCCCGCATCCATCCCATTCGGGCACTTCAACTCCGGATCTCTTCCCCAAAGTTCCCGCATCCATCCCATTCGGGCACTTCAACCTCGGGGCACTTTCCCAAAGTTCTCGTATCCATCCTTTTCGAGCAGATAAATTTAAAGAAGCGGTTCGTTAGACAAGTATGCTGATGCTAGATTCTAGATACTGTAAAACTATTATTTCAAAATATCAATTTAACTATCTACTAATCGCTCATGAAATAGGGGAATAAGCTCCATTTGGATTATTAGCAAAAATTATAATTTTACAAAACATACTTTTATTATATAATGAAAAGGTATTCATTATAACGAAAATTCATACAACTAGAGGGAGATGATTTGATGACAGAAGATGTGTATAAACTTATTGCCATCGGCCTTTACATGGTGCTGATGTTATTAATTGGATTTTACGCTTATCGTAAGACAAGTAATTTAACCGATTATATGCTTGGCGGACGTTCTTTAGGACCGGCAGTTACCGCATTGAGTGCTGGAGCTGCAGATATGAGTGGTTGGTTATTAATGGGGCTACCTGGTGGACTTTATTTAAATGGGTTAGCTGATGCTTGGATTGCAATTGGATTAACGATTGGGGCTTACTTAAACTGGATTCTAATAGCACCGCGTTTACGAACCTATACACAAGTTTCCAATGATTCGATTACGATTCCATCTTTCTTAGAAAGCCGTTTTAAAGATTCTACGAAACTTTTAAGAGTAGTTTCTTCACTTGTTATTTTAATATTTTTCACTTTTTATGTATCATCTGGAATGGTATCAGGGGCTGTTTTCTTTAAAAGCTCCTTTGGATTGCATTATACTACCGGATTGTTCATCGTTGCCGGAGTAGTTGTTGCTTATACGCTGTTTGGCGGATTCCTTGCTGTTAGCTGGACCGATTTTGTTCAAGGATTAATAATGGTCATTGCACTTTTACTTGTACCGGCTATTGCAATTTTTAAAACAGGTGGTCCTGTCGAAACATTTAATACAATTCGCTCAATCGACCCAACACTCCTAGATCTATTTAAAGGAACGAGTGTATTAGGGATTATATCTGCTCTTGCATGGGGACTTGGTTATGTTGGGCAACCACATATTATCGTTCGATTCATGGCAATTAAAACGATTAAAGAAACAAAAAGTGCTAGACGAATCGGAATGAGTTGGATGATTCTTTCATTACTAGGTACATCTTTAACAGCATTAATTGGGATTGCTTATTTCCATAATATTGGTGCTCCACTTGGAAAAGCCAATGCTGAAACAGTATTTATCCTATTAGGATCAATATTATTTCACCCACTTGTCGCAGGATTTGTTTTAGCTGCCGTTCTTGCAGCAATTATGAGTACGGTATCTTCGCAATTAATTGTTACCTCTAGTGCATTAACAGAGGATTTATACAAATTGATGTTCCGTCGGAATGCTTCTGATAAAGAACTTGTCTTCTTCGGTCGAATGGCCGTTTTAGTAGTTGCTCTTATTGCCACTGTTTTAGCATTTGATCAAAATTCAACCATTTTGAAACTTGTATCTTATGCATGGGCAGGCTTCGGGGCATCATTTGGACCGGTTGTATTCTTGAGTTTATTCTGGAAAAAGATGAACAACTGGGGAGCACTCTTTGGAATGATTACCGGTGCTGTCACCGTCATTATTTGGAATATTGTTGGACTTGATGAAATACTTTATGAAATTGTACCAGGGTTTATTGCAAACTTAATCGTTGGTATTGTTGTTAGCTTAGCTACCTACAAACACAATGAGGAAATTGAAAAGGAATTCGAAGCAAGCAAAGTCTTATTGAAACAAGGGTAAAGTGGAAGGCCACCAATATCGGTGGCCTTTTGATTTTATTAAACTCTATCTTCAGGACGGATATGATCAATCGGTACAAATACTTTTAAATGTCGATATAAGTTTTCAAATTCAGCAGGGACTAGTCCACCAAATTCTCCATCAATATTTATTTGCATTTTTTCCGTTGAAGTCACTTTAATATGATTCGCAGAAGTATATATGATGTTCGGATCATTCACATGGTTTCCTGTAATTGCAGAAGAAACGACTCGAATAAACTCGGCTAGGTTCGTTTTCTTTAAAATAATTAACGAAAAGAGTCCATCATTGATTGATGAATCTGGTGCAAGCTTTTCAAAACCACCGACAGAGTTTGTTAATCCTACTAAGAAAAGCATTGCTTCCCCTTCGAATAATTTTCCATCATACTCAATCCTTACCTCTGTAGCACGGATCGATGGGAGCATTTCAATACCTTTCATATAATAGGCCAACTGACCAAGCATCGTTTTTAATTTACTTGGGACTTCATAGGACAATTCAGTTAATCGCCCACCACCGGCAATATTAATAAAATAACTATCGTTCATTTTTCCAATATCGACTGGGATGGTGTCACCTTGTACTATTATATCCGTTGCTGCTTCAATATCACGCGGGATATGGAGAGCTCTTGCAAAATCATTTGTCGTTCCAACTGGAATGACACCTAATTTCGGGCGGTATTTCTGTTCGGCAAGCCCGTTAACGACTTCATTAATGGTACCGTCCCCCCCGGCCGCAATGACAATGTCATACTTACGTTTAACAGCAACTTTTGCCGCTTCAATCGCATCTCCGGCACCTGTTGTCGCATGACATGAAGTTTCATATCCGGCAACTTCTAATTTTTTCAAAACTGTCGCAAGATGTTTCTTAAACACTTCACGCCCAGAGGTTGGATTATATATTATTCGTGCTCGTTTCATTTTCATCATCCTACTCTTTTTGTTACAAAATAAATAAAAACTCATCTCTTTTTAGTATATATTACAACTTTTTTGAAACAAATAGGTATACTACTCAACTCGTTCTACATAGAAAATCTGGCCATAGCCAGACCATTATAACTTATTAATTCTAACGACAATATCATACCGCTTTTGATTGTAAAAATCTAGTACTATTGAATTTTTGTCGCATTTCATCAAAACAAGCTACCCCCAATAAATGAATCCAAAATAATCATTATATTATTCACTATGATGCATTTATTTATGCATAAAAATGAAACCCCTATAAAAAAAGTACTAGTCCTCACATTAAGGCTAGTACAAAAATTACAAATTAATTATTTTTCAAACAATACCACTCCGCGTTCTTTAAGAAATTGCACAGATTCAAGTAATGAATGTTCATCGATCTGGTACACCTCTTGTACCGTCGTTTTCCATTTATTAAAATCCTTCATTTGAATTTCTCGGATATTTCGGTAGGTCATCACCTTTATCGTGTGATCTCTTAAAAAATAGCATTCATGCCCATTAAATCGGACAGCTGAAATTCTTCTCATCGTTGTATTAGCATCATCATCAACATAAGATTGTTGAATATCTTCTATAATGTCTGTCTCAGATAACGGCGTCCACTCAATTTCCTTTTTTACGAAGGATTTCCCATTCGAACGGCGATCAATTTCGAATTTATCCATCGTTTTTTGGGTAAAAGCAATTTCTTCACCAAAACCATGTAAAACATGTTTTCTCTTTGCTTCTAGCTCAACCGGCTTCATAATTGGTGAGCCATAACCAACATCCACATAATATTGCCTCTGATCAAGCGTCACCATAATGGCTAAATGGCCCGGGTTTACCCTTACTAATGAACAAGTAAAGCCTAATTGGGATAATAGGCGAGAAAAATTCATGTTTAATGTATAGCATGTTCCTCCCCAACCCTTTTCCTTTAAGTTTTCTACAAAAACCTCGATTGGAGGAACATAGTTTGAATGCTTCTGAAAATAATGAAACTTACTGAAGGTTTCATAAGGAATTCGTGATAAATGTTGTTGTATCAACCGCTGCAAATAATTTAAGGATGGAGTTTCTTTTTCTAATTTTAAATAGTTTAAATAGTCCTCGATTGTTTGTTCCACATTTACCACTCTTTCATTATGCCATTAAGAAAGTATATCTTTTATTCATTCTCGCAAAAAGTGAAAAATCCTGCAATATGATTGAATCGTATGTTAGAAAAACTTAATATTAATCTATTTTTTATTTCTTTATATATTTATAGACATAGGAAATAAGGAATTTGTTTCATTCTTTTTTATTTATTGAATCCCCTCTTTTATATCCGGCCAATGTCTGGAATTTTTTGTTATAAAAAATTAAATTGACTTTTCTCATGCATTTGTGTAATTTAAATAAATAAGATGTAACGTTAATTTCATATTGTATCTCTTATAAAGAGTAGCGGAGGGACTGGCCCTATGAAGCTCGGCAACCTTTCATGATGATCATGAATCGGTGCTAAATCCTGCAAAACACTTGTTTTGAAAGATAAGAGAGGACGATTTCTTGTATGATGAGGCCTCTTTTAAATTGAGTGGCCTCTTTTATTTGTTCTTTTCTAAAAGGTCGTTGCTTTTCTGCAGCGGAAAGGAACGGTCCATTCTCAAAAAACTAACTTTACGAAAACAGCCTTTATTTTTAAGGAATGAAGAAAATCATGGAATATTCCATCATCATATCCAATTATTCTTATAAGAATAATAAATATATTGTTTAGATTTAACTGAAAAAGTGGTCATTGTACAGGATATTGCGAATGTCGTTGTTTTTTTAGCATCAGCATTTTCCGACTATATAACCGGGCAAGGAATTAACGTAACAGGTGGAATGACAATGAACTAAGGAGGAATTAATGTGACAAAACAACAAGAAAAAAAAGGAAGTCTTCTCGCACTATTACCATTATTAATTTTTGTACTTCTTTTTATCGGAACGGGAGTTCTTGCAAATGATTTTTCCAAAATGCCTTTAAGTGTGGCGGTCATTATCGCGGCTACAGTCGCATTATTAATGAACAGGAAGGAATCATTAACTAAAAAGATTGATATCTTTTGTAAAGGGGCTGGACATTCAAATATTATTTTAATGTGTGTCATCTTTGTTTTAGCCGGAGCTTTTGCCGGTGTTGCCAAGGAAATGGGAGCGGTTGAATCAACGGTCAATCTCGGATTAACCTTGCTTCCTGCAAATTTATTAATGGTGGGACTTTTCATTATCGGTTGCTTTATCTCTACCTCGATGGGAACTTCTATGGGTACCGTTGTCGCATTGGCGCCAATTGGGTTGGGGATTGCCACACAAACAGATATCCCTACAGCATTAGCTATGGCCACCGTTGTTGGCGGAGCGATGTTTGGCGATAATCTTTCAATGATTTCAGACACAACGATTGCTGCTGTGCGAACACAAGAAACACAAATGAAGGATAAATTTAAAGTGAATTTCTTTATCGTTTTGCCTGGTGCCATTGTTACAGCCATCCTTCTTGGAATCATCACCCTTGGAAATCATGCAAGTGTTGCCGGCGATCATCCGTATGAATTGGTAAAAGTTTTACCTTATGTAGCTGTCTTAGTCGCCGCTCTACTCGGAGTCAATGTTTTAATTGTACTGCTGGGGGGAACCATTTTTGCTGGAATCATCGGAATTGCTTATGGATCATATGACTTTCTAGGATTTCTACAAACCGTTGCAAAAGGCGTCATGAGTATGGAAGACATTGCGATCGTGGCAATTTTGATTGGTGGTTTAGTGGAAATTATTAAATATAATGGCGGAATCGATTATCTATTACACTTTGTCACTAGTAAAATTAGGTCAAAAAAAGGTGCCGAGTTTGGGATAGCCAGTTTAGTCAGCGTTGCGGATATCGCAACGGCAAATAATACGATTTCCATTATTATTACTGGACCATTAGCGAAAAATATCGCAGATGAATATGAAATTGACGGAAGAAAATCAGCAAGTATTCTCGATCTATTTTCTAGTTGCTGGCAAGGAATTGTTCCATACGGAGGTCAATTGCTCGCAGCTGCCAGTATTGCTTCCATTTCACCAGTGAGCATACTCCCTTATTCTTTCTATCCAATCTTGATGGGAATTTGCGGGGTGATAGCGATACTAGTCGGATATCCAAAACTTCAAAGGAAAAAGGCTATTCTTACTAATCCGCCTTTAAAAGAAAAGTCTTTATAATGTGTTATAATATAAAGATAATTCAAAATCTAACTTAATTATTATAGGAGTGAATATATCATGGTACAAAAAATGAATGTAGAAAGCTTTAATCTTGATCATACAAAAGTAAAAGCACCATATGTCCGCTTAGCTGGAGTGATTCATGGACAAAATGGAGATGTCATCCATAAATACGATATCCGTTTAAAGCAACCAAATAAAGAGCATATGGAAATGCCTGCGCTTCATTCACTAGAGCATTTACTAGCTGAAAATGTACGTAATCATCTCGATCATGTAGTAGATTTAAGTCCTATGGGCTGTCAAACAGGCTTTTACCTTGCCGTCCTTAACCATGATGATTATGATGGGATCCTTGACGCGTTAGAAAAAACATTAAATGACGTATTAGAGGCAAAAGAAGTTCCAGCTTGTAATGAAATTCAATGTGGCTGGGCTGCAAGTCATAGCCTTGAAGGCGCCCAAGAGCTTGCTCGCGAATTACTTGCGAAGAAAGACGAATGGAAAGAGATATTCGCAGATTAATAATCGTACAAACAGGCTGCTTTTCAATAGAAAGGCAGCTTTTGTTTTGTTTAAAATTGGTTTATATTTTCAAATTTTCATATATAATAGAGAAAATAACATTGGGGTGCTTTTATGGATATTGAGAAAATCTATGGCGATCTGCCTACTTTGGAAACTGACCGCCTCATACTAAGAAAAATAACCGGAGAAGATGTAGAGGATATGTTTTCTTATGGGTCCAATGATGAAGTATCGAAATACGTGTCTTGGGATACGCATCGTACGTTAGAAGATACAAAGGAATTCATTGATTTTGTTCTTGGACAATACAAAAACAAAAAGGCCGCACCATGGGGAATAGAATATAAAGAAAATGGCAAATTAATTGGAACCATTGAATATATCGGGTGGCAGCCCCGACACAATAGTGCGGAAATCGGCTATGTTCTTCACCAAGAATACTGGGGAAAAGGAATTACAACGGAAGCTGCCAAGGAGTTACTGGCATTTGGATTTAATAAAATGGAACTAGTTCGTGTTCAGGCAAGATGCTTCACTGAAAACATCGGTTCACAGCGAGTAATGGAAAAGATCGGAATGTCGTACGAAGGAACGACTAGAAAAGGGATGTTTATAAAAGGGAAACACCGCGATTTGAAGGTATACTCGATATTAGTAGAAGAATTTTTAACAAGTTAGAAGCAGCCTAAAGTAAGCTGCTTCTATTACTGTTATGAGAAATTTTCGCGATACCATTTCACGGCGTTCATCACTTCTGCTTCTGTTAGTTGATGGCCATAGTGGTCCCAAAACATGGTGACATTTGCTTCTTTTTCTTCAAGCATTGTTTTTAATTCCTCAGTTTCAGATGTACGAATTAACGGATCATTTGTGCCTGCCCCAATAAAAATTGGTGTATTTTTTAAAGAAGGAATGTTTAAATCTCTTCTTGGCACCATTGGATGGAATAGAATCGCACCTTGTAACGCTTTTTCAAAATAAAAGAGCAAGCTTGCAGCGATATTTGCTCCATTTGAATAGCCAACCGCAACAATATTTTTACGATCAAAGTCATGTTCCTTTGCCGCTTCATCAAGGAAGTTAGAGAGTTCCTTTGTTCTAAATTCTAAATCCTCTAAATCAAATACTCCTTCACTTAATCGTTTAAAAAAACGTGGCATTCCATGCTCAAGCACATTCCCTCTTACACTTAACACGGGTGCTTCTGGGTCAATCATTTCGGCAAGCTGTAATAATGAATGTTCATTTCCACCTGTTCCATGTAGTAACAATAATACAGGTTTCGAACTGTTGGTTCCCTTTTGAAAATAATGTTTCATGTTTCATTCACTCCTTTTACTTGGTGTAATCGGTGGTAATACCGTTTCTAGCCGTTCTCTATACATTTCATATCTTGGAGGAAGCATTAATTTATCACCTAGATTATCCACTGGCTCGTCAATCATAAAACCTGGTGGATCAGTTGCAATCTCGAATAAGATTCCACCTGTTTCGCGAAAATAAACGGAATTAAAGTAATTACGATCTTGAACAGGTGTTACTTGATATCCTAGTTCATTTAAATACGTTTGCCATTGAATTTGTTCCTCATCATCTTTCGTTCGCCATGCAATATGGTGTACCGTTCCGACCCCCATTTTCCCTCTGCTACCATAAGGAGTGCGTTTTACATCAATGATATTGCCAATATCTGCTTCGGATTTAAATCGGATATATTCTTCATCCTCCCCCACCTTTTGCAAGCCTAGGTTTTCTTCTATTAATCTCATTGTTTGATTAGGTGAGCTTGAAAATAGTGTTGCGCCGGCAAAACCTTTGATTGCTACTTCGGAATGGATTTGACCAACACTCCATTCACTTGTGTTGCCTTCTTCTCTTTCCACGATTTCCAATAGTAATCCATGTGGATCTTTAAAAAGAATGGATTCTTCATCGAAACGTATAATGGTCATAAATTCAATATTGTGTTCGTTTAATCTCCTTTTCCAAAATGGTAATGCACCTGTTGGAACCGCGTAGGATGTGACTCCAACCTGCCCATCTCCAATTTTACCTGGATAGGCATTTTCCCAAGGAAAAAAGGTAATAATTGTACCTGGGGTGCCGTTTTTGTCCCCAAAGTACAAATGATACGTGCCAGGATCATCGAAGTTTACCGTTTTCTTTACTAATCGAAGGCCTAATATATCGGAATAAAAATGGACGTTTTCTTGCGGATCACCAACAATCGCAGTAATATGATGGATTCCTACACTTTTCATATGTGTATCTCCTTTCAAAAGAGTAATTTATGTCAATGCGAAATTATCTCGAATTCGAGATAATTATATAAAAAATTTTCCCCTTCGTCAAATGAAGTTATCGATTCTTGGTCATATACTTCAAAAATTTATATACAGCCAGGGGTTCCTTTTACATTTTTGACCTTCTAAACAGAAAATCTATATACAAGCCGGCTTTCCTTTTACATTTTTGGCCTTCTACTCCATAAATCTTTATATAAAGCCGCTTTCCTTATACATTTTTGACCTTCTACTTCATAAATCTATCGCATTCCTATCCTTATTATAATAAAAGACGTGTAACCGGATCACACGTCTTTTCCTTCTTCCTACGCTTTTGCTAATGTTTCTTTCAAGCTGCTATAAACTTCATTCCACAACTTTTCATCTTCGGTAAACGCTTGAGTGATTTTCTTGAACACTTCTTTTTGTTCTGCCTCAAAACGTTCATCCTCTTTAGGCGGCAATACAGAACGTAATTCCGTTACGAATTCTTGTACTTTTGGTGCGCGTGGTCCCCAAACGGCTTTTTCTTCTCCATTTTTATCGATAAAAATAAAAATCGGTATGGAGCGTGCTGTTCCGTTCGTTAAATATTGATCCATTAACTCAAGGTTTGAATCACGTAAAACCATGCGAATTTCGATATTAGAAGCCTCCGCTATTCTCATAAGGATTGGCTCGTTCATCATTGCATCTCCGCACCAATCTTCCGTAATCACAATAGCACGAAGCTCTTTTGCTTTCAATTCCTCAAAAAATGCTTGATCAGCTTCTGAAACTTGGAAACGATTATAGATTGATTGCAGGCTTTCTTTATGTACGTTCATCGAATCAACAAAGTCTTGTACTGGAATTCCTTTTTCAAACCATTCGTTTAATGTTGGCATATTTATCACTCCTATCCGTTATTGATTTAAAAATATCATAAACCATTCAATATTTCATTTTTGAACTCCGAACTATCCAATTTTCTCATCATTTGTTTGGCTATGCATAATGTTTAAGCTTTTTACTTTTATATAATGCTCTTTGCAAAAATAACCTAATAATTTATCGGTTTCCCAGTCATAAACGGGATATACAGTATCAATTTCTTTTCCAGCCTTTTTCAAACAATATGAACATGTTGTTTTAATATCAAAGTGTGCTTCACACATTGTTTGGTTTCACCCTTTACAATTTAATTATCCACGGAATATATACCCACCTTTCTGAAATTAAAACAAAGGACAGAAACTATGTTCTGTCCATATTTTTTAGCGCTTATTTAATTCCTGAACTAATAACTTATTCACTAAAGGCGGATTAGCTTGACCTTTTGTCGCTTTCATTATTTGCCCGACTAAAAATCCAACCGCTTTCGCTTTTCCGTTTTTGAAATCATCAATGGATTGTTGATTGGATGCTAATACTTCATCGATAATTTTCAACAACGCACCTTCATCGGAAATTTGCACAAGGCCTTTTTCTTTTACAATCTTTTCAGGATCGCCGCCATTTTCTACGAGCTCCTTAAAGACGGTTTTGGCAATTTTGGAAGAAATCGTTCCATTTTCAATGAGCTTGATCATGCTAGCAAGGCTTTCCGGAGTTAATGGGATATCATGCAATTCTTTTTGCTCTGCATTCAAGTAGGCAGAAAGTTCACCCATGATCCAGTTAGAAGCTTGTTTCGCCTCTCCTCCTGCCGCAACTGTTGCTTCGAAGAAATCAGCCATTTCCTTCGTTACGGTTAAAACGTTCGCATCGTATGCTGGCAGGCCAAGCTCTTCAATGTAACGTTTTTTCCGCGCATCCGGCAATTCTGGTATTTCGGCACGGATTCTTTCTTTCCACTCTTCATCGATAAAAATGGAAACAAGGTCCGGTTCAGGGAAATAACGATAATCATCTGAACCTTCTTTTACACGCATCAACAATGTTTTACCTGTTGCCTCATCAAAACGGCGTGTTTCTTGATCGATTACACCACCTGCAGATACAACTTCGATTTGGCGTTTTTCCTCATATTCTAGCCCTTTACGTACAAAGTTAAAAGAGTTTAAGTTTTTCAATTCCGTCTTTGTTCCAAATTCTTTTTGGCCTACCGGTCGAATTGAAATATTCGCATCACAACGCAAGGAGCCTTCTTCCATTTTACAATCAGAAACTCCTGTGTATTGGATAATCGATTTTAATTTTTCCAAATAAGCATATGCTTCATCTGGTGTACGAATATCTGGTTCCGAAACAATTTCAATTAACGGTGTTCCTTGACGATTTAAATCGACAAGTGAGTAGCCGTCACCTGTATGCATTAATTTTCCTGCATCCTCTTCTAAATGAAGACGAGTGATTCCAATTTTTTTCTTTTCACCTTTTACCTCAATTTCGATCCAGCCGTGTTCACCAATCGGTTTATCAAACTGAGAAATTTGATAGGCCTTCGGATTGTCTGGATAAAAGTAATTTTTGCGATCGAATTTTGTTTCAGGTGCGATTTGACAGTTCAGTGCCATCGCCGCTTTCATTCCGAACTCTACTGCACGTTTATTCAAAACAGGCAACACACCTGGGTATCCTAAATCAACAACCGTTGTATTCGTATTTGGCTCGGCGCCGAAATGGGCTGGTGCTGATGAAAAGATTTTAGAATCTGTTTTTAACTCGACATGGACTTCTAGTCCGATAACCGTTTCATAGTTCATTTTTTTCACCCCTTACAACTGTGGTTTTTCTTTATGGAAGTTCGTTGCTTGCTCAAAGGCATGCGCTACTTTGTAGACAGTAGCTTCATCAAAATGTTTTCCAATGATTTGCAATCCCAGTGGCAAGCCGTTTGTAAATCCGCATGGAACGGAGATTCCTGGGACACCTGCAAGGTTAACTGGAATCGTTAATAAATCATTTGCGTACATTGTCAAAGGATCCGATGTCTTTTCGCCGATTTTAAATGCCGGAGTTGGTGTTGTTGGTCCAATAATTACATCATATTTTTCAAATACAGTTTCAAAATCATTTTTGATCAGTGTTCGAACTTGCTGTGCTTTTTTATAATATGCATCATAATAACCTGAGCTTAGCGCAAAGGTTCCAAGCATGATGCGACGTTTTACTTCCTCACCAAAGCCTTCAGAGCGTGACTTTTTATATAAATCAATCAAGTTTTTCGCATTCGGTGATCGATAGCCGTAACGGACTCCATCGAAACGAGCTAGATTTGAAGATGCTTCTGATGATGATAAAAGATAATAGGCAGCCGTTCCATATTTTGAATGGGGCAGACTGACTTCTTCCCATGTAGCCCCTAAACTTTCTAGCACTTTTAATGCATCTAAAACGGACTGGCGAACCTCTTCGTTCACACCTTCACCCATATATTCTTTAGGGACAGCGATTTTCAATCCTTTAATATCACCTGTTAAACTTTGCACAAAATTTGGCACATCGACATTTGCAGAAGTAGAATCATGTGGATCCACTCCGGAAATCGCTTGAAGAAGATAGGCGTTGTCTTCTACATTACGTGTGATTGGACCAATTTGATCGAGCGAGGATGCAAAGGCCACTAGACCAAAACGGGAAACGCGTCCATAGGTTGGCTTTAAGCCAACGACTCCACAAAAGGCTGCTGGTTGCCGAATCGATCCACCGGTATCAGAACCAAGAGAAAATGGCACTTCACCTGCGGCAACAGCTGCTGCTGATCCACCTGAAGACCCACCTGGAACCGTATTTACATTCCACGGATTAAACGTTTTCTGAAAGCCTGAATTTTCCGTTGATGAACCCATTGCAAATTCATCCATATTTAATTTACCAATTGTAATTGTGCCTGCATTATGTAATTTATTCATAACTGTCGCATTATAAATTGGGTCAAAATTTTCGAGGATTTTACTGGCACATGTTGTGCGAAGATCTTTTGTAACGATATTATCCTTGATTCCAATTGGCATTCCAAAAAGTGGGTGATTCGATTCATCCGAACCAAGTGCTTCATCCAATTGCTTAGCTTTAGCACGTGCTGTTTCTTCATCTAGTGTAAGAAAAGCCTGGACCTTGCTTTCAACTTCTTGGATTCGTTGGTAAGATTCTTCAACGAGCTCAGTAACCTTGACCTCTTTTTTATGTAAAAATTCATGTAACTCAGAGATTTTATGATCAAATAAAGCCAACTCTACCCCTCCTACTCTATAATTGATGGTACGCGAATTTGTCCATCTTTCTTATCTGGAGCATTCTTCAATACTTCCTCTTGCGGCAATCCTGGTTCCGCTTTATCCTCACGAAGGACATTGCGAATATCTAATACGTGAGAGGTTGGCTCCACATTTGTTGTATCCACTTCATTTAACAATTCTGCAAGATTGATAATATCATCTAATTGCTTCGTGAATTTTTCCGTTTGTTCTTCATCAAATTCTAATCTCGCTAAATTAGCGACATGGTTGACTTGTTCTTTTGAAATTCTCGACATTTCCTTCACCTCCGAAAGTGGGTTTGAAACAGTAATAATATTATTGATAATATCAGAATGGCTTGTATATAGGCAAGGGGACAGACCTTATTAAAGGCTGCCCCCATTACTTTTTTACTTAATCATTTTTTCCCTTATCGTTGAGAAAGGTATTTTTCACATAATTATTTCGTATCCACAAATTGCTCCGCCTCAGTCGACCCCTTTAACGCAGTCGTTGAGGAAGTACCGCCGGTGATAATCATCGAAACTTCATCAAAGTAACCTGTTCCGACTTCGCGCTGATGTCTCGTAGCTGTGTAGCCATACACTTCATTTGCAAATTCAGCCTCCTGCAATTCGGAGTAAGCTGCCATGCCTCTTTCTTTATAGCCTTTTGCCAGTTCAAACATACTGTTATTTAAAGCATGGAAACCTGCTAACGTCACAAATTGGAACTTATAGCCCATTTTCCCTAACTCTTGTTGGAACTTAGCAATCGTCGCTTCGTCTAATTTCTTTTTCCAGTTAAATGAGGGTGAACAGTTGTAGGCGAGCAGTTTGCCAGGGAATTTCTCATGAATGGCTTCGGCAAACCGTTTTGCTTCTTCTAGGTTAGGTTCGGACGTTTCGCACCAAACGAGGTCTGCATAAGGTGCGTAAGCTAAACCTCTTGCGATCGCTTGATCCAGTCCCGCCTTTGTACGATAGAAACCTTCAGGTGTCCGGTCACCAATGATAAATGGTGCATCGTAAGGATCCACATCACTTGTAATTAAATCAGCTGCATTTGCATCGGTTCTCGCAATCAATAATGTTGGTACACCCATAACATCTGCTGCAAGACGAGCGGAAATTAAATTTTTCACCGCTGTCTGGGTAGGCAACAATACTTTTCCACCTAAGTGACCGCATTTTTTCTCAGATGATAATTGATCTTCAAAGTGAACCGCTGCCGCTCCCGCTTCAATCATTGCCTTCATCAGTTCAAATACATTCAATTGTCCGCCAAAACCTGCTTCGGCATCTGCGACAATTGGGGCAAACCAATCAATGGAATGATCCCCTTCCACATGATGAATTTGATCGGCACGTTGCAATGCTTGATTAATTCGTTTGACTACATGTGGAACACTATTTGCAGGATATAAACTTTGATCCGGATACATATGTCCCGACAGATTCGCATCTGCTGCTACTTGCCAGCCGCTTAAATAAATCGCTTTTAGTCCCGCCTTTACTTGTTGAACCGCTTGATTTCCTGTTAAGGCTCCTAACGCATTCACATAATCCTCTTCGTGAAGCAAATGCCAAAGCTTCTCGGCACCACGTCGTGCCAATGTATGTTCAATGTCTATCGATCCACGAAGCTTTAATACGTCCTCTGCCGAATACGTACGTTCAATTCCTTTCCATCTTTCATCAAGCTCCCATGATTCTTGTAATCTTGACACCTTTTCGTTTGTCATTCTATATTCCTCCTAATCTATTATTTATAAAATTTCATAACCAGGGATGGTTAGAAAATCAATGAATTCATCCTCTTTAATGAGTTGGTCAAAAAGTTTAATTGCTTCTTCCAAACGTTGAAGTTTGCTACCATGTTCATTTTTAATTTTTTCGAGCTCTTCTTCTTTCAATTGCTCATATAGTTCAAAAGTTACCTTTCTGCCGTCCTCTAAAATTCCTTTCGGATGACGGATCCATTGCCAAAGTTGGGCACGTGAAATTTCTGCTGTCGCTGCGTCCTCCATTAAGTTGTCAATCGGTGCAGCCCCCCTGCCACTTAGCCACGACTCAATATATTGAATTCCGACATTAATGTTTTGGCGAACGCCCTTTTCAGTAATCACGCCGTTTGGAACCTCTAACAAATCAGACTCAGTTATCGTGATATTTAGCTGTTTGCTTGAATGAATCTGATTTGGTGTCTGCATTTCCCGATTGAATACTTCCAGTGCTACAGGAACAAGACCGGGATGAGCGACCCATGTGCCATCATGACCATCGCTTGCTTCCCTTTCCTTATCTGCACGTACTTTAGCAAAAGCTGCCTCATTTTTTTCCGGATTATTCTTTACAGGAATTTGTGCAGCCATCCCCCCGATCGCCGGCGCTTTTCTCATATGACATGTTTTGATTGTTAGTAATGAGTACGAACGCATAAATGGCACTGTCATCGTGACAGCAGAACGATCAGGTAAAAGCACATCCTCGGTGTTTTTCAATTTTTTCAAATAGCTAAAAATATAATCCCATCTGCCACAATTAAGACCCGCAGAATGTTCTTTCAGTTCAAATAAGATTTCATCCATTTCAAATGCTGCCATGATCGTTTCTATGAGCACTGTTGCTTTAATCGTACCTTTTGGAATACCGACATATTTTTGTGCAAATAAGAACACGTCATTCCATAAACGTGCCTCCTGATGACTTTCAAGTTTCGGTAAATAAAAATAAGGTCCTGTTCCACTCTGTACTAATCGAACGGCATTATGAAAAAAGTACAATCCAAAATCAAATAAACTTCCCGAAATCGGCTGACCATCCATTAATACATGCTTCTCTTCCAAATGCCAGCCTCGAGGTCGGACCATTAATACAGCCGGATTTTCATTTAATTTATATTGTTTTCCATTCGTTCCTTCAAATGAAATGGTTCGATTCACAGCATCCCTTAAATTAATCTGCCCTTCCATGATGTTATCCCAAGTCGGAGATGTCGCATCTTCTAAACATGCCATAAAAACTTTCGCACCCGAATTCAAGGCATTAATAATCATTTTTCGATCAACCGGTCCTGTGATTTCTACTCGTCGATCTTGCAAATCACCCGGCAATGGAGCAATGGTCCAATCTCCCATTCGAATATGTTTCGTTTCTGGCAAAAATCCAGGTAACTTTCCTTGATCGATCTCTTTCTGTCGCTTATTTCTTTCTTCTAGAAGTTCTCTTCGTCTTGTACCAAAATGTCTCTCTAGCTGCTCGATAAATTGCAATGCTTTTGGAGTTACTATTTCTTCATACCCTGGTTTCATAGTTCCTTTCACTTCAATTCCAGCTGTTTGGGTTCCCAAATGATTCCCTCCTCAATATTGTTATACTACAGATTAATATTAATAATTGTATTATATAACAGAACAGCAAAAGTGCAACAGAAATTTTGAAAAATATTCAGAAATCAATCGACAAAATTCGATTCGGCAAAGTTCCGAGTCATTGCTCGTGAAAAAGTAATCTTTTTCCTTCTGAAGCTTCTACCATAATTTCTTGTGGGATTGGTTTTGTTTTTATTTGACCAGGTTAGCCAATTTATCCACCCTATTGCCTCAAAAAAAACAGACGGAAATTCCGTCTGTTTTATTGATAAATATGCACTTCGGGTTCTTTTTCTCCAGGATTACGGACAATTAATGCCTTTGGTCCGTTTACGGAGGTGACACTTACTTCAAGTGAGATATAATCAGGGAATGTATTGATAACTAAACCCGTAATATATTGTGTAAAGCCAATGACTTCGCCCTGACCATAAAATTGAATTGGGATTTCAATACTTAATTGGCTTAGTTGCTTATCTTTATACAATCCACGACCAATAACCCCATTGTAGTTTGGAAAATATTCTTCAATATCTTGTTTAAATTTTTCAAACATGTTTGCATCGTCTCGATATGCTTTCGTTGTTGTATCGTCAGGGAATAAATAATATTTTTCCTTTATCTTTTTCCAGTTATCAATAGTGGAACTTCCTGCTCCTACTTCCGCATAGGACACAAAATTACCCGGCACGACGGAGTCTTTCGATTTTTGCTCGAAAAGGGCAATCGTAATGGGAACATCTTTTAAACCATTCATGTTCCGAAGACGTTTAATGACTTCTTGAGCAATCTTTTTCCCTTCTCTTTCCGTGTTTTTAATATCTTGCTGGTACACGGCACCATATTGTTCTTTTTGATAATAATGGACTGTATTCAAGGCGAGACCAATGACCACTCCACCTAATTTTCCTGTCCCTTTTTTTGTTTTAATTAAATAGTCATGTTCTAAAATATGTGCAAGGTAAATCGGGCTTTTCTTATTTTGTTCTTCAATCGAACCTTTTTCATTAATTACCGGGTTCAAGCCTACATTTTCACTTGCTGATAGTTTCTTTTCTTTAAGCTGGCTTTTAGTATATTTCCGATTTAACCACGCATCAATTGTATCTTTATCTAAATATTGACCTTCTTGAAATAAGTACGTGTCCGTTGAAAAAGATTTTTGTGCAACTCGCATCAATCCCGTTTCAAACTCTTGGATATCATAACGAGTATTTAAATTATTGACAATTCTTCCTCTTGCCTTACTTGGTTTGAAAGGTATGATTGTTCGATAATATTGATCAGAAACTTGATAATTTGGAATAATCGCTGTTTCCTTTTTATTATTTTTATTTTGTAAGACTTTATTTTCTGTTTCAAATTTTGGTGCGCATCCTGTTATAAGAAGCAAAACAGCAGCGAACACCGGCAACCACTTTTTCATGCTTATTTGCCACCTTTATTTCGTCCGTTATTCCTACTTCGGCTGGACTTTTAATACTAATCATTTTAATAGACTTTATATAGTAAGATAAAGTTTCATTTAACGATTAAATTCTTCCAGCATTTTTTCTTCGTCCCAAACTTCGATTCCAAGCTCGTTTGCTTTCGTCAATTTCGAGCCTGCATCCGCGCCCGCAATAACCAAATCAGTTTTTTTGCTCACGCTTCCTGTAACACTTGCACCTAAAGCTTCAAGTTTTTCTTTCGCTTCGTTTCTCGTAAGCTGTTCCAATTTACCGGTTAAGACGACGACTTTTCCTGCAAAGATGGAGGAAATCGATTCTGTTTCAACGGGCATAGGACCTTTATATTCCATATTTAAACCCGCATTCTTCAATTCTTGAATAAGCTCACCGGCTTCTTCATTTTCAAAATAAGTAACGATAGAATCGGCCATTTTTTCGCCAATATCTTGGATGGCTGTAAGTTCTTCCTTTGTGGCAGCAGCTAAGGCATCCATCGTTCCAAATTTTTGTGCTAATGTTTTGGCTGCTTTTGCACCAACATGGCGAATTCCAAGACCAAAAAGGAGCTTTTCTAATGAATTCGTTTTGGAGCTTTCAATTGCTGCTAACAGATTAGAAACAGATTTTTCACCCATCCGTTCTAGTGCTAAAAGTTGTTCCTGTTGTAAATGATAAATGTCTGCCACATCATGAATAAGTTCATGCGCAAATAATTGACTAATCACTTTTTCACCAAGACCATCAATATTCATGGCGTTTCTTGAGACAAAATGAATCAATCCCTCACGGATTTGGGCAGGACATTTCGGATTAATGCAACGCAGGGCCACTTCCCCTTCTAAACGAACAAGTTCACTTTCGCAATCTGGACAGTGTGTTGGCATCAAAAATTCTTTCTCCTCACCCGTACGTCTTTCAACTAACACATTGACGACTTCAGGAATGATATCTCCTGCCTTTTTAATGACAACATAATCACCAAGTTTGATATCCTTCTCGCGGATTAAATCTTCGTTATGCAAAGATGCCCTTTGAACCTTTGTTCCTGCAACGCGAACCGGATCAAGTAGCGCGGTCGGTGTGATTACTCCTGTGCGTCCAACACTTAATTCAATATCACGAAGCTTTGTCACGACTTCTTCTGCGGGAAACTTGTAAGCAATAGCCCACCTTGGACTTTTCGCTGTAAAACCAAGGGCTTTTTGTTGCTCAAATGAATTTACTTTAATGACGATTCCATCAATTTCATATGGCAAGTTTGCCCGCTTTGCTACCCATTTTTCTACATATTGGAGAACCTCATCAATATTTGCACATTTTTCTCTTTCCTTGTTCACTTTAAAGCCAAGTGTTGTTAAAAAATTCAATCCATCATGCTGTGTAGTGACGCCTGTTTCACTAAAATCTCCAATCGCATAAAGGAAAATATCTAAGTTTCTTGAAGCTGCAATCCGTGGATCCAATTGGCGCAATGACCCCGCTGCAGCATTTCGCGGATTAGCAAAAGGCTCTTCCCCATTTTCTTCTTTCACTTTATTTAATTGTTCAAATGATTTTTTCGGCATATACGCTTCGCCGCGTACCTCGATTGACATCGGTTGCTTGATTCTAAGCGGGATCGATCGAATCGTTTTTAAATTAGCGGTAATATCTTCCCCAATCGTTCCGTTCCCTCTTGTTGCACCTTGTATAAAAAGTCCGTTTTCATAACGAAGTGATATCGCTAATCCATCAATCTTTAATTCACAAACGTATTCAACCTCATCGCCAACCACTTGCTTTACTTTACGATCGAAATCACGAAGATCACTTTCATTAAAGGCATTTCCTAAGCTTAGCATCGGGATATGATGTTCCACTTTTTGAAATGCCGAGAGAATTTCTCCGCCGACACGCTGGGTCGGCGAATCGGGTGAAATCAATTCTGGAAATTGCTCTTCAATGTTAGTAAGCTCTCTCATTAACTGATCATATTCAGCATCGGGAACCGATGGTTGATCCAATACATGATATTCGTAATTATATTGGTTCAGCAGATTATGAAGTTCCTTTATTCGTTTTTCAGCATCCTTTTTTTCCATAACAACAACCCTTCCATATAGAAGTTGGAGGTTGGGCCCAAGGTTGGAGAAATCGGCAAAATTGCCGATTTCCGCGATTCATCAACTTCTATTCAAATTTCAACTATCATTAGTTGTATTATACTTTTGTTATTGGTGCAAATTCCGCTAACAAGCGTTTAATTCCAACTGGGCTTGGGAACGCAATGTCCAGTTCCACGCTTTTTCCTTCCCCTTTTACACTAACAACTGTACCAATTCCCCATTTTTTATGTTCCGCTTTATCGCCAACTGTCCAAGAAACTTCATTGCCGCCCGTACTAGCTGATACAGGTCTCATCACAGGACGATTCATAGCAGGCTTACGCGCGGAACCGAATGGCTTATTAATTTGTCTCGCTTCTTTTTGAACAGGTTCCAATATATCCTCAGGAATTTCACTAATAAATCGTGAAACGGGATTCATATTCGTCCGTCCAAATAATGTACGCATACCGGCATTTGTCAAGTATAGTTCTTCCTCTGCACGCGTAATCCCAACGTAAGCGAGCCGACGCTCTTCTTCCATCTCAGCTTCTTCCATAAGAGAACGGCTATGTGGAAAGACACCTTCTTCAAGTCCAATTAGGAATACGACAGGAAACTCTAATCCCTTGGCAGAGTGCAATGTCATTAATACACATGTTTCATTTTTCGTTTCTTCCTCGTCTAGTCGATCAATATCTGCAACAAGGGCGAGATCTGTTAAAAATGCCACTAGGCTTTTATCATCATTAGCTTCTTCAAAATTCTTTGTTACGGATAAAAATTCATCGATATTTTCAAGCCTGCTTTGTGATTCAATCGTTTTTTCCGCTTTTAGCATTTCGCGATAACCCGACTTCTCTAACACTTCTTCAACTAATTCTGTGACAGAGAGGTATTCCTGCATTGCAGTATACCCTTTAATCAACTCGTAAAATCCATTGGCAGCGTTGGCGATTTTCGGACTTACTCCGATAAAATCGATTTCCTTTAACGCATCCATAATGGAAATGTCATGATCGGCTGCATATCTGGCTATTTTATCAAATGAAGTTGCACCGATCCCTCGTTTAGGTACATTTATTACCCGTTGTAGACTGATGTCATCATTCGGATTTGCAATTAACCGTAAGTAAGCCAAAATATCCTTAATTTCTTTACGGTCATAGAATTTGATTCCACCGACGATGTTATATTCTATATTTGATTTTAAGAGGACTTCCTCTATTACACGTGATTGTGCATTTGTTCGATAAAGGATGGCGATGTCGGAAAGTTTCCGCTTGCCGGAATTAGTTAATTCTTTAATTTTTCCTGCAACAAACTGTGCTTCCGTTTGTTCACTATCTGCACGATAATAAACGATTTTTGGTCCATCTTCGTTTTCCGTCCATAAATTTTTCGGTTTGCGATTTGCATTATTTTTAATCACTTCATTAGCAGCCTGCAGAATCCGTTTCGTCGAACGGTAATTTTGTTCTAATAAGATGACCTTTGCACGGGGATAATCTTTTTCAAACGATAAGATGTTGGCAATATCTGCACCACGCCAACGGTATATCGATTGGTCCGAATCACCGACAACACAAAGATTTTGAAATCTTGACGCAAGCATTTTCACAAGCATGTATTGGGCGCGGTTCGTATCCTGATACTCATCCACATGAATGTATTGAAATTTCCGTTGATAGTATTCTAATACTTCTGGAACACGCTGAAATAATTGAATAGTTTTCATGATTAAATCATCAAAATCCAGTGCTTGATTTTTGCGAAGCCGCTTTTGGTATTCCTCATACACATCACTGACAACTTGTTCGTAATAACCCCCTACAAGTTTGGAATACTCTTCTGGGTCAACTAATTCATTTTTGGCGCTGCTGATTGTTCCGAGAATAGACCTGGCATCAAATTTCTTCGGATCAATATTTTTATCTTTCAAGATTCCTTTTACCACTGATTGTTGGTCTGTAGGGTCCAAAATCGTAAAATTACGATTAAACCCGATTCGATCAATATCACGTCTTAAAATACGAACACACATTGAGTGAAAAGTGGAAATCCATACATCTTCTGCAGCCCCACCCATAATACTTCCAATCCGTTCCTTCATTTCTTTCGCTGCCTTATTTGTGAAGGTAATCGCTAAAATATTATAAGGATTGACGCCTTTTTCCACCATTAAATAGGCAACACGATGGGTAAGAACCCGGGTTTTTCCACTTCCGGCACCGGCCATTAACAAAAGTGGACCGTCCGTTGTTTTTACAGCCTCTTGTTGCTCGGGATTTAGCCCATTTAAAAGTCGATCCGTTAAAAATTGCATTATTTTACACCACCATTCAGAACATTTGTTCCTATTATATATGTTTATTTTACACTATGTCTATTACCTTAATCCATTACAGCTTTGACTGTTTTCAGTGCTTCCTCGAAATTTTCATACAAGGCATTGCCAACAACAATTACATCGGCAAATTGACCCATCTCCTTCGCTTGAGCCGCAGAAGAAATTCCCCCGCCATAAAACAATTTCGTTTGATTTAACTGTGCTTTTGCAGCTTTTACTAGATCGATATCTCCATATTTTCCGCTGTATTCTAAATAGAAAATAGGCATTTTAAATAAATGTTCGGCCATCATTGCATAGGCGACAACATCCTCTTCATTCAAATCAGTATTAGCTCCTGTTAACTTCGCTGCCTTGCAATCATTATTTAAAATGCAGTAGCCTTCTACGAGAAGCTCCTCCCAATTCATTAAAACCCCATATTCTTTTACCGCTTCATGATGAATCCCCTTAATCCACTTAGCATCTGTCGTGTTAAGTACTGTTGGGATAAAATATAAATCAAAACCCGGTGTGATAGATTCAATAGTAGACACTTCCAGCACACATGGTACCGTATATCTTCTTACTCGAGACATTAAATTTAGAACATTTTCCAATGTGACTCCGTCTGAACCACCAATAATGATCGCACTTGTTCCTGATTCACATATTTTTTCTAAATCTGCATCTGATATATCCTTATTAGGATCTAATTTAAAGGCGTGGCGCCACTCGCGAACGTCATACATCCGTAAAAAATCCTCCATTCTATATTCCTTCATCATTATAGCATTTGATTGAACAAGCTAAAAAGAGTTTCCAATGATATTAGAAGGTAATTATTTGAAACGATATAATTAGAACTACCCAACAGAGACTGATTAAAGGCAAAAGTCCTATTATTTACATGTAAATGTATGAATTTGTATAATTATTAGTTCAAGCTAGGAAAATTTGAAAATTTAATGGTGATTTATCACAATAATTTCGTGTTATTTTCCCAAGTTAAATGTCCTAGAAAGTATGGTATTATAAGGATAAGAACTTTTCCACCAAGCAATAAAATTTGTTAGGAGGATGAAAAAATGATAAAAGAAAAGAAACCAGCGAAAATTACTAAAAGGGAAATCGACACATTGATATTCAAGATTGATCGATTATTGAGCGAAAAGAAAACTAACGAATTGCAAAAAGCATAATAAAACAAAGGCTTTTGGCATAGACCAAAAGCCCTTTCTTTTATTTTCTTATTGTTTTTGGGATATTTTCGAGATATTCTAAATATAATAAGTAATACATCTATTCTCATCTATCTTTTCTACTAGATTTATAGTAATCTCAAAAAAATTATCTTATTATTACCACTTCACATAATTTTTAATATATAATAAGGTAAATATGCAGGTTTAGGTGATTACTATGAATATCGGTGCCATTATCAAGTTAAATAGAATAAATCAAAATTTAACACAAGAGGAACTAGCCGATGGAATTATCTCAATTTCCTATCTTTCAAAAATTGAAAATGGGAAAATTGAACCTAATGAAGAAGTCATAAAGCTTCTCTGTCGCAAACTAGGCATTCAAATCAACAATCAGATTGATGACAGTACAAAAGTAATATGCAATGAATGGTTTCACCTCTTGCTAACTTCTTCAAACATCGAAGAAATTAAACAGAAATACAAAGAAATCAATGAAGTATCTAAAACGATACACGATTCCGAATTACAGTTATTAATCAAGATTCACATGATCAGATACTATTTAAAAATTGGCGAAACAACGAAAGCATTAGAACAAATTAATAATTTAAAAGATGTAAGCGGTACATTTAATAATTTGCAGAAGTATTATTGGTATAAGTTTAATGGGAATTACTATTCGATTGTTGAGGAAGAGAATGAGGCCCTTCAAAAGTACGTACTTTCAGAGGATTTTATCCCGCATCTCGACCTCCCAGAAGATGAAATAGCAGATATTCTCTATTCACTTGCTGTTACATACAGTAAACATCGGTTAACATCCGAAGCACAAAGTTACGCTAATAGGGCATTAGAATACTATCGTCAAGTTTATAATTTTTCGAGATGTGCTGAGTGCCACATAGTTTTAGGAATTTGTTATAGACGGATCAATAATCATCAGAAGGCCGAAAAAAATTATCAATTAGCTAAGCAGCTTGCGGAGAGTACAGATAACAAAAGGTTAGTACATCTTACTCATTTAAATATGGGTTATCTTTACTTTACAAAAGGAGATTATAATCAAGCAATTAAACATCTTGATATTATTGTAAATGAAAAAGATGCACCATTAATTGACCGCCTTGCAGCTTTAACATCTATTATAGGTGAATCATATATTAATAATGATATACAGGAAACAAAAAAAAGAATCAATCAAGGTTTAAATTTAATAAATGCTGAAAATAAAAATAGGTATCTTTCTTTTTATTACGAAATACTTAGCCATTTATATTTAATTGAGAAAGAACATGAAAAATTTGAAAATCTTATGATTAATGAATTTATTCCTTATTTAAAAGAGCAAAAAAATTATGCAAAATTAGCAGGTTTTGCAGAAATGCTTGGAAATCATTTTGAAAGTATCCATAAGTATAAAAGTGCATCAACCTATTATAAACTGGTTAACTTTTCCTATAAACAAATTGTTCAAATTTAGGAGGAATATAATGAAAAAATTAATTTTATCATTATCCGCAGGGTTTTTATTACTTGTCGGGGGAGTTATTGTAAATAATAATCAAAGTAATTCTCATGTAAAAAATATTGCTGCAGGTGGCGGAGAAAGAGAACCTAGCATACTCTCTATTAAAGTTCCAAAAGCCGCATAAGAGTTACTAAAAAAGAAGTAATCCCAATTACTTCTTTTTTTATTTCCCCTTTCCAAACAAAAAAGCATGCAATAGCATGCCCTTATTCCAATTTTATTCCTCTGCTTCTTCCCGATCTGACCCTTTAATCCGTTCCAATACCATCTCATAAGAGTCGTTTCCGTAGTTCAAGCATCGTTTCACACGTGATATTGTGGCTGTGCTGGCGCCTGTTTCGGATTCAATGATGTGATAGGTTTTCTTTTCACGTAGCATTCTGGCTACTTCTAAACGCTGTGCCAGTGATTGGATTTCGTTTATCGTGCATAGGTCATCAAAGAATCGATAACATTCTTCTTTATCTCTTAGCGAAAGTATGGATTCAAATAATTGATCCAATGCTTTCCCACGTAATTTATCTATTTGCATTTTATCCTCTCCTCTTTAACCCATTACTCTGAAAATGACACATCTTTTAAATTTGGTACGATGTTGATCCATGTTTTCCCCGGTACAAATTTAGCTGGAATCCCGTTTTCGTAAGGAATTATCTTCCCTTCTACATTGCGCCACTCTACTTCACGGTATGTCCCCTTTTGGATAAAATAAGCTTTTCCTCCAGAAGTTAAATCAATACTGCGACGTCCGTAATCATCGATAATTTTGTGTTGCATTTCAACAACCAATAAATTATCCAGCAAAACAGGTTTCTTCGTTTCCAAATCAATAGTTTGCTCATTACCTGAGAATCGTTTAAATTTCTGCAATTTTTCATCATATTTATATTCAGCATTAAATATAGAATTAGTTGAATAGCGAATGAGTATATGTTTTACTTTTTGTCCTGTAATTTGCTTTAATTCCGTTTCAGAAGCGAAACTTAAAGCTTTCGGTGGTGTATCCATATTGAAATTTTTCATTGTTGCACCTTTACGTATATTTTCATACGTAATATAGGAATTATGGGGTGCTTGCCTATCACTTGATCGCTTAAATAGAGTACCATCATACTGGATACCATTTATATTATCAATATATCCACTCTCGAGCATTTTTTTAGCCTCAGGGCTATAGCCATGGGCAATATAAAAGCTATTATATCCTTTTGCTAACTCGATAAAGTAATCCCTTGAACTACGAACTGGACCAATTCTATTTGGTTGTTCGCTTTGAAAGATCGCTAAAAATCTTGTAATATCACCTTCAGCTAATATTTCGTAAACAATATCAGCTTCAGTTAAACCCGATTGCGGACGTGCTTTTGGGTGATTGTTGATCATCACGGAAACGGCACGGGTTCTTGGTTTTTCATTAGCTTCTAAACCTGTTAATGGAAAAGTGAATTTCACGTTTGGCTTTTTATTTCCTGAAACTTCCCCTCTTTCAGGAGATTTAGCGGCTTCATTTTTTTCTGTTTCCCTTTTATGACTACAAGCCGATAATACACAAACAAGTACTATCGCAAGTAAAAAAGTTTTCTTGATCATATATAATTCATGCATCCCCTTTAGTTAAGCCGTTTTACCACATGTAATTTTACCTCATAATCGTTGGAAAAAGTACCGTTTTATTCATTACATCAAATATTCCTCTTTGCGTAATACGGATATATGGTAAATGCGTCGCTGAGAAGAATAGTAACGAATAGATCGGATCATTATGCGGATAGCCTCTTTCAATTAAAAGCTCTTTAAGCCTCTTCTCTTCTTTAATTAATATATCCATTGGCTTATTTGACATAAATCCGGAAAGATTTAATGGAATTTCGTGAATGACTTTTCCTTTTTCAGTCATCACAATCCCCCCGCCAAGTTCTTTCATCCGATTAAATGCACAAACCATATCATTTTTATTTTTACCAATTAAAATAATATCTCCGGTACTTGAAAACGAGGATGCAAAGCCCATTAAGCTATTTGAAAAACCTTTCACCATTGTATTAATTCTCCACGATCCATCCCGTCCAATCAAAATTAGAAAGCTTTCATCATGGTCAGTCGTTAATTCATCCGTTGCAATATCAAAAGTAACGGAATATGGCTTAGTAATTACATCATTAATCATTTCAATCCCAAATGGCATCGAAAATTGTAAATCATCGTGATCAAGTTCCCAATCGAATTGTAGTGGAGCAAATCCATACTCTTCCCACACAATATCCTTATCCTCTATTATTGCTGTTCCATCTTTTTTTAGCCATTTCCCTTTAGAAAGTACGGAAATTGGTGTCGGATTGTGTTCATCCTCAAGGAAATTAATGCTGGCAACACGGCCGGTTGCAATTAATCCGTGGAGGTGTTCAATATTATAATATTTCGCCACATTAAATGAAGCCATATGATATGCATCTATAACAGGTACCCCATGTTCAATGGCCATTCGAATCAAACGATCGATAATTCCATTTTCGTAAAAGGCTGGCGTCGAACCATCTGTATTGAAAAACATCGATTCATATTGATCGATCCCTAATCTCTTCATATCTTCCAAAAGCACAGGAAGATCTGGTCGGATCGAGGAGTGTCGAAGTGAAACCATATAGCCTTGCATTAGACGTTTGTATACTTCCTCACCAGTCATTGCTTCATGATCACAATCAGCTCCAAATAGCATCATTTTTGCGAGTGTTTTCTCTGATGCACCCGGAAAATGGCCTTCAATTTTCTTTCTCATTCGCTTCGCTTCCTGCATCCAGTGAAGTATTAAATCATCTCCGTCAAGCAGCTTAGGCCATCCTGTCAATTCTCCTCCTTGTAAAACCGCATCATGCTCAAGCCACGATTTCACCTCACCATGTGAGAAAATGGTCTCTTCTTCCCTTAGCTCTGTTTGTGAATCAAATCGGCTCCACCAATACATTGTTACTGGTGAATGTCTTAGTTCCCTAATTAGAGAAAACGCTTTCTTTTTTCCTAATTGTAAAGCAAGCACTAAATTATCATTAATAATTGTTGTTGTCCCCGATTGTGATGCATATCGCGCGAATGATTGGGGATTATATAACTGAAATGGGTGAACATGCGGTTCAATATATCCCGGAACAAGTGTGAGACCTGAACAATCAATTACTTCACAGTTAGTCGTATTTTCAGGAAGCTCGTCCCCGGTATACACAATCCGATCCTCATATATCCAAATATGACCATTCATCCATTTACGAAACATTGAGTGTAAATACCGTGCATTTTTCAAAAGTAATGTCGGGGATTTTTTACCGCTGACAACTGCTACATGATCACGGATTTGCTTATTTTTCCATCGGTATCGTTGATCTAACATGAACATCCCTCCCTAGGGAGTTTTCTCTTTTTATTTACAATCGTATCATATTTTACCTTTTAACGCATTAAAGTTTTGAAATAAATTGTAAAAATTTTGTGAATGGGTGGGAATGAGATGAAAGTGAACAAAAACATCGGAATCGTTAATGCAATGATTCGAATCACCTGCGGGTTGACCTTTCTTGCTTGGTCTACTGCGAAGTTATCCAAAAGACCTCGATGTAATTCATATGTATTAGTGATGCTGTTAAGTGCAATGAAAGTTGCTGAAGGCATTGTTAGATTTTGTCCCGTGACAGAGCTACTAAAAAACTGCCCATGGGCAAAACCTCAACAAACAACTTCTAGTAGTAATAGCAACGAAGGTCAACATCAACAGCAATCTACTCAAAGCGGTGGAAATGAGATTGATTTGATGGGTGAGATGAAAAAGTTCCAAGATCAATTAGAAGATTAATTAACAGGTGAAAATCGGACTCAACTTCGAGTCCGATTATTTACAACGCTTTTAATCCTATATCACTTCTATAAAAAAAGCGGTCTGATTTTATTTTATCCATTTCTACATATACCTTTTTAACGGCGTCCTTAAGATCATTTCCTTTTGCGGCAATGAGTAATACCCTTCCTCCGTTCGATACGATGGCATTCTCTTCATTTCGTTCAGTTCCCGCGTGAAAAACAAGTGTAGATGATTCGAATTTATTCAAATTCGGTATTTCTATTCCTTTTTCATACGTACTTGGATAGCCATTTGAAGCAAGGACTACACCAACAGAACAATCATTACTCCAAGAAAGCGTCGGTGTTGTTTCGTTTTGTAAATCAAGAATAACTTGGACAAGATCAGATTCCAATCTTGATAACACAACCTGTGTTTCAGGATCCCCAAATCTTGCATTAAATTCAATCACTTTCGGACCTTCATTCGTTAGGATTAATCCCGCATAAAGAATCCCGCAGAAGCTTCGGCCTTCCGCTTTTAAGGCATTGACCGTTGGAATAAGTATTTCTTGCACCGCTCGTTCTACTTCTTGCTGCGGAATTTGCGGAACCGGAGAGTACGCCCCCATTCCACCTGTATTCGGACCTTTATCTCCATCAAATGCCCGTTTATGATCTTGAGCAATCACCATTGGATAAACGGCTTCCCCATTCACAAAAGCCATTAAGGAAAATTCCTCGCCTAGAAGAAATTCCTCAACCACTACCTTTGTAGAAGCAACGCCAAAGGTTTGATTGACCATTAATTGCTCAAGTCCTTCTAAAGCTTCTTCTACTGTGAGAGCAACGATTACCCCTTTACCAGCTGCAAGACCATCCGCTTTTATCACTACAGGTGCGCCATGTTCTTGGATATATTTTTTAGCTTCATCATATTGTTCAAACGTCTCATAAGCGGAGGTTGGAATGAGGTACTTTTTCATTAAGTCCTTAGCAAAAGATTTACTTCCTTCTATTAATGCTGCTTCTTTAGTTGGACCGAATACGTTTAAACCTGCTTGCTTAAACTCATTCACAATTCCCGCTGATAAAGGATCTTCCGGACCAACGATGGTCAAATCAATTTCGTTATCTTTTGCGAAAGCAATTAAATCAGAGAAATTCATCTCTGAAATTGGAACGATTACCGCATCCTTACGAATCCCCGCATTTCCAGGAGCACAGTACACATTTTCAACAAGTGAACTTTCTTTAACCTTCTTACATATTGCATGTTCTCTTCCACCACGGCCAATTACTAAAACATTCATCGGAATTCACCTCATTAATTTAGGAAGTAAGGGACATGGTTTATTTATTCGAACCCATGTCCCTTTGAATTGTAAAATAACCTTAATGTTTGAAATGGCGGATGCCGGTAAATACCATCGCTATCCCAAATTCATCTGCTTTCTTGATGGAGTCCTCATCACGAATCGATCCGCCTGGCTGAATGATCGCTGTTATCCCGGCTTTTGCTGCAGCTTCAACGGTGTCATCCATTGGGAAGAACGCATCCGAGGCCATGATCGCCCCTTTCGCTTGCTCGCCGGCTTGATCCAACGCAATTTTCGCTGACCCTACTCGGTTCATTTGACCGGCACCTATTCCGAGTGTCATTTCCTTATTTGTCACAACAATGGCATTTGATTTCACATGTTTAACGACTTTCCATCCTAATTTAAGTGCCTTCCATTCTTCTTCAGTTGGTTCCCTTTTTGTTGGAACAGTAATATTAGCGTTTTCCAAAGTAAACGAATCTTGATCTTGTACGAGTAAGCCACCTTCAACTGATGTGATGACACGTTCACCTTTATTTTCATGATTAAACGGAACCGTTAATAACCTTAAATTCTTTTTGGCTGTTAAAATTGCTAAGGCATCATCTGAAAATGAAGGAGCAATGATAATTTCTAAGAAAATTTCATGTAATTGCTCGGCCGTTTCTTTATCAACCTCACGATTAAAAGCAATAATTCCGCCAAAAATTGAGGTTGAATCAGCAGCATAGGCTTTAGCAAATGCTTTCGATGGACTACTTCCAACCCCAACGCCACAAGGATTCATATGTTTAACAGCTACAGCAACCGGTTCAGAAAAATCTTTTACAATTTGAAGGGCTGCATCTGCATCATGAATATTATTGTAAGATAGTTCCTTCCCATGTAATTGTTTTGCATGAGCAATAGAAAACGGAGAACCAATCGGATTGACATAAAAACTAGCCTTTTGATGCGGATTCTCCCCATAACGTAACGTTTGCTTTAATTCATATGAAAACGTGACACGTTCAGGATTTTCCTCATCTACAAGTTTTGTCATATAATCTGCGATATAGGAATCATAAGCAGCAGTATGACGGAAAACTTTTGCGGCTAATCGTTTGTTCGTTTCTTTAGAAACATTCCCATTCCTCTTCAATTCTGCTAATACACCTTCATAATCGTGGGAATCAACAACAACTGTGACATACTCATGGTTTTTCGCAGCAGATCTAAGCATGGTTGGTCCGCCAATATCAATATTTTCAATGGCGTCTGCTTCAGTTACATCTGGTTTTGCAATAGTTTGCTGGAAAGGATAAAGATTGACACAAACAAGATCGATTGGTGAAATTCCTTGTTGATCTAATTGCTCCAAGTGTTTGGGGTTACGTTTAGCTAATAGTCCCCCATGAATAAAAGGATGAAGCGTTTTTACCCTACCTTCCAAAATTTCCGGAAAGCCCGTTACATCTTCTACTCCTATTACCGTTAACCCCGCTTCAACTAATGCTTTTTTCGTTCCGCCTGTTGAAATAATTTCAAACCCTAATTCAAGTAATCCTTGAGCAAATTCAACGATTCCTGTTTTATCTGAAACACTAATGAGTGCACGTTTCATCGTGAAGCTTCCTCCTTTTCCCACAAAAAACTTTTTTGAAATAGTAATTGTATCGTTTCTGGGTATAATCGGTGTTCAATTGTATGTACCTTTTCAGCTAACGATTGCTCTGTATCTGATTCTTCAACCTTTAAAGACTCTTGGGCAATAATTGGACCCGTGTCCATTCCTTCGTCAACAAAATGAACAGTTACTCCTGTCACTTTAACGCCGGCTTGAAGGGCTTGCCCAATCGCATTCTTTCCGGGAAAAGATGGTAGAAGTGATGGGTGAATATTAATGATTCGCTTTGAAAATGCATGTAATAATGTTGGCCCAATCAGTCTCATATAGCCCGCCAACACAATTAATTCAATCTCACGTTTTTGTAATTCCAACACAATTTCCTTTTCAAATGCAGCTTTCGTTTCATATGTTTTTGGCTCAAATGCAAAGATAGGTGTACTTTCCTTTTTGGCCCTCTCTATAACAAACGCATTTGGCTTGTCACACACAAGCAGCTCTATTGATGCATCTAATGCCCCATTTTTTACGGCATCAACAATTGCTTGATAATTACTTCCATTTCCGGAGGCGAATATCGCTATTTTGTTCATCTTGTTAACTCCCTGAAACAAAACGAACACCTGGTTGTTTTGTAATTACACCAATTTTATAAGCATCATTACCGAAGAATTCAAGTGCTTGATTCGCTATTTCCTGATCAACCGCAACGACAAAGCCAATCCCCATATTAAATGTATTAAACATTTCTAGTTGATCGATTTCACCATATTTTTCGATTGCTTTAAAAATAGGTAAGATAGGCCAGGAGTTTTGCTTAATTTCTACCCCTAATCCTTCCGGAAGCATTCTCGGAATATTTTCAATGAAGCCTCCGCCAGTTATATGCGCCATTCCTTTAATTTCAAATTGAGTAATCGCATCTAAAACTGGCTTAACATATATTTTGGTAGGCTTTAGTAATTCAATGCCAAGGGGATCATCTAATTCAGGAAGCTTTTCTTCAAGAGAAAACTGATGGTCTTCAAAAAAGATTTTTCTTACTAATGAATAACCGTTACTATGAATGCCGTTCGAAGCCAATCCGATTAAAATATCGCCTTCGTGTAGATATTCACCCGTAATAAGTTCCGTTTTTTCACATGCCCCCACGGAAAAACCAGCTAAATCATATTCATTTACTTCATAAAGTCCCGGCATTTCTGCAGTTTCCCCGCCAATTAGTGCACAGCCAGCCTGTTCGCAGGCATCTGCAATTCCTTTAACAATGGCTTCAATCTTTTCCGGAATGGATTTCCCACAAGCAATATAATCAAGAAAATATAAAGGTTCCGCACCTTGGACAACAATATCATTCACACACATCGCTACACAGTCAATGCCAATCGTGTCATGCCGATCCATTTGAAAAGCTAATTTCAGCTTTGTTCCAACACCGTCTGTACCCGAAACGAGCACAGGCTCTTTAAGATTGAGCGATGATAAATCAAACACACCGCCAAAGCTCCCTAATTGGCCAAGAACACCTAATCGATTAGTACGTGCAGCATGTTTTTTAATCCTTTCCACCGCTTCATAACCAGCTTCAATATCGACTCCTGCATCACGATACGTATTTGCCATTTCCTTCACAGCCTCCTAGCGCACAAGTTCTTTTTCATGAGGTAGTACAGTGTCTGGATAAATTTCTGTCGGATAGTTACCCGTAAAGCATGCTAAGCATTGACCGCATTGATTTCCATCTTGAGGTCTACCAATCGCCTTTAACATTCCATCCACGCTTAAAAATGTTAAGGAATCGGCTCCAATCATTTCTCGAATTTCTTCGACACTATGTTTCGATGCAATTAATTCTTCATGAGTTGACGTATCAATTCCATAAAAGCATGGATTTTTCATAGGGGGTGAGCTAATACATACATGCACCTCTTTCGCACCTGCTTCTCTTAGCATGGTCACAATTCGCCGACTTGTCGTTCCTCTTACGATTGAATCATCAACCATGATCACACGCTTGCCTTCAACTACACCTCGAACCGGAGCTAATTTCATCTTAACGCCTTGCTCTCTTAACGATTGAGAAGGCTGGATAAACGTCCGCCCGACATAACGATTTTTAATTAACCCGAGCTCATAAGGGATTCCTGCTAATTCAGCATAGCCAATGGCAGCCGATATACTTGAATCTGGTACACCTGTTACAACATCCGCATCTATTTGTGCTTCCATCGCTAATTGTTTCCCCATACTTTTTCTTGCCGTATGAACATTAATTCCGTGAATATTACTATCTGGTCGTGAAAAATAGACATATTCCATCGTACAAATTGCACTTGAAGTAGAAAGGGTAAATGGTTCTGAATGGAGACCACGATCATCAATGACAATTAGTTCTCCGGGCATAACATCTCGCACAAATTCAGCTCCAATAATGTCAAAAGCACATGTCTCAGATGCAACACAATAAGCATCACCTATTTGACCGATTGACAATGGACGTAAACCATTAGGATCTAAGGCGACCATCATTTCCGTTTCTGTCATTAGTAAAAACGCATAAGCCCCTTTAAGCATAGTCAGCGCATTTTTTAATTGATCATTTAACGATAGGTAACCGCTTCTTTTGATTAAATGTGCCAATACTTCAGTATCCGAGCTTGTTTGAAAAATACTTCCTTGAGCTTCAAGCTGATGCTTCAGTGCATTCGCATTGACAATATTTCCATTGTGAGCAAGTGCTAAGCTGCCGTTTTGTGAATTAAAGAGGAGGGGTTGAACATTTTCAATTCCTCCCCCACCCGCAGTTGCATAACGAACGTGACCAATCGCAGACTTTCCATGTAATTTTTCAATTTTTCCTTCATTAAAAACTTCAGTAACGAGTCCTTCTCCCTTTAAAACTTGCAGTCTGCCGCCATTAGATACAACGATGCCAGCACCTTCTTGGCCCCGATGTTGCAAACTATGCAGGCCATAGTAAGTAATTTTCGCTGCATCTGGATGTCCCCAAATTCCAAAAACACCACATTCCTCATTTAACCCTTTTAGTTCAGCAAGCATGGAATAGCTCCTTTCCAAGCCTTCTCACATTCATTTACATCAGCTTCAATTAAGACTGAATTATTTTCATCTTTAATCTGAAGCCTTTCATTGCTCGTTACTTCACCAATCAATACTGCATCTTTGACAATTGCTTCAAATTTAGCTTTATTTTCTTTTTTCACCGATATAATAAAACGAGATTGTGTTTCGCTAAATAATGAAACAACCGGATCACCCTGCAACACGATTTCTGCTCCTAAGCCTGTTGTGCCAAATAGAGATTCAGCTATTGCAATCGCCGCTCCACCTTCAGCAATATCGTGGGCTGAGGAAACAAGCCCCTCTTTTATCGCTGTCAACAATTGTCGTTGTCTTCTAGCTTCAACTTCTAAATCGATGGCTGGCGATTTCCCAAAAATTTTATTATTCTGCATTTTTTGAAGCTCACTGCCACCAAATTCAGGCATTGTTTCACCAATCATATAAATCAAGTCCCCAGCCTGTTTGAAATGTTGGGTCGTAATATGGTCTAAATCCTCAATCAAACCGACCATCCCAACGACAGGGGTAGGATAGACAGCTACTCCATTTGTTTCGTTATAAAGGGAAACATTCCCTCCGATGACTGGACTATTCAGCGCAAGACAGGCTTCACTCATCCCATCTGCTGCTTTTTCAATTTGCCAAAAAATTTCAGGTTTTTCCGGATTACCAAAGTTCAAACAATCAGTGATTGCAAGCGGTTCTCCTCCAGAGCAAACGATATTTCTTGCAGCTTCTGCGACAGCAATTTTCCCTCCCATTTCTGGATCTAGATAAAGATAGCGGGAGTTACAGTCAGTTGTCATTGCCAGCGCCTTTCGTGTTCCACGTATTCGTACTACTGCAGCATCTGAACCTGGTGTAACCACAGTGTTTGTTCGCACTTGATAATCGTATTGTTTATACACCCATTCCTTACTAGCAATCGTCGGCTGTTGTAAAAGATTTAACAAAGTTTCCTTGTAATCTACTACTTTCGGAATCTCCACTTCCATCGCTTGAAAATCTCGGAAATACGTTGGTTCAGCTGAAGGCTTATGATATACAGGTGCTTCTTCAGCAAGTGCATCAGCTGGAACATCTGCTACAATTTCACCATGATGAATGAGTCTAAGCATTTTATCCTCGGTTACCCGTCCAACCGAAACTGCTTCCAAGCCGTATTTTGAAAATAAATCGATAATTTCCTGTTCTCTCCCTTGTTTTACAACGATCAGCATTCTTTCCTGTGATTCAGAAAGCATCATTTCATATGCAGTCATCCCTGTTTCACGTTGTGGAATAAAGTCTAAATTCATTTCGATACCTGAACCCGCTTTACTTGCCATTTCAGCAGATGAACTTGTAAGACCTGCTGCTCCCATATCTTGTATACCGACTAATGCATCCGATTTAACAAGTTCAAGACATGCTTCTAAAAGCAGCTTTTCCATAAATGGATCTCCCACTTGGACTGCAGGTCGTTTCTCTTCTGATTTTTCACTTAATTCTTCCGAGGCGAACGTTGCTCCATGGATGCCGTCTCTGCCTGTTTTGGCACCGACGTACATGACTGTATTACCAACACCTGTTGCTTGCCCCTTTTGAATATCTTTATGATCAATAAGGCCAACACACATCGCATTAACAAGTGGATTTCCATCATAGGATGGATCAAATTGAATCTCTCCGCCTACTGTTGGAATTCCAATACAATTTCCATAGCCTGCAATACCTGCGACTACCTCTTTAAATAAATATTTCACTCTTGAAGACTCTAACTCTCCAAAACGAAGGGAGTTTAGTATAGCAATAGGTCTTGCTCCCATCGAAAATACATCACGGATTATTCCGCCAACACCTGTTGCTGCACCTTGATAGGGTTCAATCGCGGAAGGATGATTATGGCTTTCGATTTTAAATACGACCGCTTGATTATCACCGATATCGACAATTCCAGCACCTTCACCAGGTCCTTGAAGGACTCTTTCACCGGAAGTAGGGAATTTTTTTAGTATAGGCTTCGAATTTTTATAGCTGCAGTGTTCCGACCACATAACTGAGAACAGGCCGGTTTCTGTATAGTTTGGTAATCTACCTAAAATGTTTTCGATCATCGCAAACTCTTCATCGGTTAAACCCATTTCGCGATAAATCTTTTCTTCTTTAATTTGGGATGGATGTGGTTCAAGCATTAACGACATGTGCTTCCCTCCAATTTTTCACTATCGATTGAAATAATTTAAGTCCATCTGCACTTCCTAGTAAATCATCAACCGCTCGTTCTGGATGAGGCATCATGCCAAGGACATTACCTCTTGCATTCGTTATGCCTGCAATATTGGCAACACTGCCATTGGGGTTGTTGTCATACGTAAATACGATTTGATTATTATCTGTTAAGCGCTTAAGTGTGTCGGCATCACAGTAATAATTTCCTTCGCCATGGGCGATTGGAATTCGTATGACTTCGTCTTGATTATATTGAGAGGTAAACATTGTATTGTTGTTTTCAACTTTTAATTGAACAGTTTGGCAAATAAATTGCAAGCTTTCATTTTGTCTCATCGCACCAGGAAGTAACCCGGATTCAAGTAAGATTTGAAATCCATTACAAACACCTAGAACAGGCTTTCCAGCTTCCGCCGCTTTCACCACTTGTTTCATCACATTGGAGAAACGAGCAATCGCGCCTGATCGTAAGTAATCACCGTAGGAGAAACCGCCGGGCAGTAATATGCCATCGAAAGAATCCAGATTTTCTGAATCATGCCACACATATTCGACCTCTTCTCCAAGTTCGTCTTTAATGGCGTGAAACATATCTACATCACAGTTAGAACCAGGAAAAACGATTACCGCAAACCTCACTGTACAACACCCTCCTCAATCTCATATCGATAATCTTCAATAACAGGATTTGCAAGAAGACGTGTACATAGTTCATTAACTACTTCTTCAATATCACGTTCTGTTTTTTCAATCGTTAGCTCCATATATTTTCCGATTCTGACATCAGCAACCTCATTGTAATTCATGCTGTGAAGTGAGCTTTTTACAGCTGTACCTTGTGGATCTAAAACACTTTCTCTTAAAGTTACATACACTTTTACTTTAAACATGTGTCGTTTCTCCTCTCAAGCGGTTTAATATTTCCTGGTATACCGTTGTCAAATCCCCTAAATTTCTACGAAAAACATCTTTATCGAGCTTTTGATTTGTTTTTTTATCCCAAAGTCGACATGTATCTGGTGAAATTTCATCAGCTAGTAAAATTTCTCCATTCGAATCCTTGCCGAACTCAAGTTTAAAATCTACTAGATGGATGCCAAGTTTTGAAAACAGGTTTGATAGCACTTCATTAATTTTGATTGCTTTCTGCTTTAGAAGGGTTAACTCTTGCGGACTAGCAATCTCCAGTACTTCAACATGATCCTCTGTTATTAATGGATCGCCTAAATCATCATTTTTATAATAAAATTCAACAATTGGGTGCTTTAATGGAGTTCCTTCTTCGATACCAAGTCGTTTTGATAAGCTGCCGGCCACAATATTCCGTGTGACGACCTCCAAAGGAATGATTGAGACTTGCTGTACAAGTTGTTCATATGCTGAAATCTTTTCAATAAAGTGACTATCAATCCCACTTTCTTTTAAACTAGCAAATAGTAAACTGCTAATTTCGTTATTCAGCTGCCCTTTTCCAGTAATTTCAGACTTTTTTTCTCCGTTAAAAGCTGTAGCCGAGTCCTTATACTCCACCAACAGCACACCATCACGTTCAGTACCAAAAATCCGCTTTGCTTTTCCTTCATACAATAAACCTAGCTTTTCCATCACACATGCCCCCTATGGTGTCAGGCACCCACGGTGTCAGGCACCGTGAGTGTGATCCTGCTATAGTCCAAGTCGTTCAAAGATGAAATCTACATTTTTTAAGTGGTAGTTATAATCAAAGCAATCGGCAATTTCTTCCTTCGTTAGTTTGCTTTGGATTGTTGGATCCGCTTCAATTAGCTCTCTGAAAGGCACTTGCTTTTCCCATGCTTCCATTGCTTTTGGCTGTACTGTATCATAAGCTGCTTCACGTACCATTCCTTTATCAATTAACGCAAGCAATACACGTTGCGAATAAATTAAACCAAGTGTTTTATCCATATTCCGTTTCATATTTTCAGGGAATACAGTTAGGTTTTTCACGATATTCGCAAAGCGATTTAACATATAATTTAGTGCAATTGTCGCATCAGGTAAGATAATACGTTCCGCAGATGAATGAGAAATATCTCTTTCATGCCATAATGCTACATTTTCATATGCAGTCATCATGTATCCACGAATGACCCTTGCCATTCCTGTCATATTTTCCGAGCCAATTGGATTTCGTTTATGCGGCATAGCAGATGAACCTTTTTGTCCTTTTGCAAAAAACTCTTCTACTTCGCGAGTCTCACTTTTTTGTAATCCACGGATCTCTACCGCAAATTTTTCAATAGAAGTAGCTATTAAAGCAATCGTTGCTAAATAATGTGCATGACGGTCCCTTTGCAATGTTTGTGTAGAAATCGGCGCCGCTTGTAAGCCAAGCTTGTCACAAACATATTTCTCAACGAATGGATCAATATTTGCATATGTACCGACAGCACCCGAGATTTTCCCAAATTCAACACCTGCAGCAGCTTGCTTGAATCTTTCCAGATTGCGTTTCATTTCCTCATACCATAGGCCAAGCTTTAATCCGAAAGTTGTTGGTTCTGCATGGACACCATGGGTTCTCCCCATCATCACGGTGTACTTATACTCTTTTGCTTTTTCACCAATAATCCCGATAAAATTCTCAATGTCTTTTAAAAGAATTTCATTTGCCTGCTTCAAAATATACGATAAAGCTGTATCAACAACATCCGTAGAAGTTAAGCCATAATGAACCCATTTCCGCTCTTCGCCGAGTGATTCAGAAACCGCTCTTGTAAAAGCAACAACATCATGGCGTGTTTCTTCCTCAATTTCCTTAATCCTTGCCACATCGAATGTTGCATGTTGGCGTATTTTCTCTACATCTTCTCTTGGAATATCTCCAAGTTCCGCCCATGCTTCACAAGCTAAAATTTCAACCTCAAGCCATGCCTTAAAGCGATTTTCCTCTGTCCAAATTGCGCCCATTTCCGGACGTGTATAACGCTCGATCATAAATTATTTCCTCCGATTCTACTTCCAAATTCCACTATCATTTAGTTGTGAGAGTGTCCTCTCAATATTATCTGTTAAAACTGTAATATGTCCCATTTTTCTTTGATATTTCGCCTGACTTTTCCCATATAAATGAATAGACCATTCAGATTGTAAAGGAATTTGTTCCATTAATTTTTCCACATGTTGCCCTAAAATATTGACCATTACTACCGGCTTTAAAAGTGATGGCGATTTTAAAGGCCAATTGCAGATCGCACGGATATGCTGGTCAAATTGAGAAAAATCACATGCTTCAATTGAATAGTGACCTGAATTATGTGGTCTAGGTGCTAACTCATTCACAAAAATTTGACCATCTGCTGTAAGAAACATTTCTACAGCTAATGTACCGATGAGTTCGATATGTTCTGCTATTTTTTCCGCTAGTTGAAAGGCAGCAACCTCGATGTGCTTATTGATATGAGCAGGGACAATTGTTTGGTGTAAAATATTATCAACATGAATATTTTCCCCTACTGGAAAGCATTCCATGTCCCCATTTACATTTCTAGTAACAATCACAGAAATTTCCTTTTCGAATTCAACCCAAGATTCGAGAACACATGCCCCATATTCTAACAGTTTTTTAGCCTCAATACTATCGTCCGCACATTGGATGACATGCTGCCCTTTACCATCATAGCCCCCACGGCTTGTTTTTAACACACAAGGGAATCCGAGCTCTTGAATAGCTTTATTCATTTCAGCTTCTGAGTGTATGACTTTAAATGGTGCCACCTTTACACCTGAAGCTACTAATGTATTTTTTTCAATTATGCGATCTTGAGTGATACGAATAATTTCTGCACCTTGAGGAACATTTGCTATTCTCGAAAGTGAAAGTAATGATTCATAATCAATATTTTCAAATTCAAAAGTAATAACATCACATTTTTTCGCTAAATGTTCGAGTGCCTGTAAATCATCATAGCCCGCCGTGATTTGTTCATCAGCAACCTGACCACATGGACAGTCATTCGTAGGATCTAAAACAATGATTCGAAAGCCTGCTTCCTTTGCAGCAAGAGCCATCATTCTGCCAAGCTGGCCACCGCCGATAATCCCAATTGTTTTCCCTGGCTGAATGATTTCCCTATTCAAGTTGATCACTACTTTCGATTACAGTTTCTTTTATTTTTTCTCGTCTTTTTTCTAGTTTATTTGCTATCTCAGAATCATCTATTGATAAAATTTGCGCAGCTAGCAATCCGGCATTTTGTGCACCAGCTTTTCCAATTGCTACTGTAGCTACTGGAACACCACCAGGCATTTGCACAATGGATAATAAAGAATCAAGTCCGTTTAATGCCTTCGATTGTATAGGTACCCCGATAACCGGAAGAGTCGTTTTCGCAGCGACCATTCCCGGTAAATGAGCAGCACCACCTGCACCGGCAATAATTACTTTAATTCCTCTGCCTCTCGCATTTTCTGCATACTCAAACATTAATTCTGGTGTTCGATGTGCAGATACGACCTGTTTTTCGTACGGAATCTCTAATTCTTCTAATATAGAACTTGTATGCTTCATTGTTTCCCAATCAGAAATACTTCCCATTATTACTCCAACTTTGGTTATCATAATAGGCCTCCGTCAAATTTTTACTAAAGGTTCAAATAAAATCAAAAAACCAGACAAACTGCATTCATAAAGAGAAAGCAGCTCATCTGGGGAAAAACAACACAAATAAACGGAAAATAATTCCCAAAATCCACTTTCTCTCATAGTCCAATCATTTACGGTAATTGGGTAGAAACGTATGGGCCATATTCCCATTATATATGAGAGTTGTATTTATCTTCGACAATTACATCTTAACAATAGGCTATTTACATGTCAACTAAAAATCGAACATTTAGGATTTTGGTATAATTAATGTTCGTGTTTTACTCAATCCTTAGTGCGTCAAACACTATTTTTCTGCTGACGGGTTGATATTCTGTTTGATTATTTTTTAGCACTTCTTTAAAAATTGGTTTCTCAATTCTGCGGACTGGACGGTATCCCTCATTTTCCATTCGTGTTAGACAATCAGCTATTGTTTCATTTGCTAACACTTCAAATTGCTTTTTTTTACTCATGTTTCAATTTACCTCTTTTCACACTTTTCACCCAAAATCCACCATATATTGTTTTCGGTTCATATGCAATAATAAATGCTTTAGGATCTAATTCTTTTATCTTTTGATACAATTTCAGTTCGTATTTTCTTGGTGTTAATATTTGCAAAGCCATTCGATCTCCTTCAAGACCATTTGCGGCCCAGCTTGTTACCCCATACCCACTGTCTCGTAGCTGTCTCGGCAAATCCTTATCATATTCCTTAGTTATCACATTTACCGTTATATACCCTAATGCCAACTTTTCCTCGATTTTCATTCCAACAATGACACCAATCCCATATCCTACTGCATAAGCAATGACATTTTGGATATGATTTAAATTATCAAGCACTAATCCTAGCCCCATCACATAGATTACAATTTCAATCATACTTACAAAAGCCGCAACATAGCGGTATCCTTTTAAAGTTAAAATCATGCGTATAGTAAAAAATGATACATAGACGATATTTATAATTAATATAATAATTACCATGACAATGCTGTTTTGAAGCAAATTAAGCACTCCTTTAAAATTACATTCTTTCTTTATATTTTTCCTAAAATGCTTATAACAAACAAGTTTTTTAGAAATATTTTTATTTGAAAATTATCCGGTTATACATTTGATCTATGTGATGAATAATAATTATTTAAGATTTTCCGTACTGGATGGATTTGTTTTTCATGATTTAATGGATTTTCGTTTATTTTGAGAGATTCGTAACTATTTTCGATTGGTTTGCACCCTTCTTTGATCGGTCTTTTTATTTTTTAAACGGTTTCATAATAGAATGTCTTTTCATTGCATTTTTTTATGTAAACTATATACAAAAACTAACAGATACAGTGGTCCAATTTTTTCTCCACCAAATAGATAAATAAAATGGAATAAATTGATATGCTTCCGCTAAAATCAAAATGAAAAACACTTATGTTTTTGCATAATAAATTCTCTTTAAAATTCGTTTTCTTAATAACTGTTAGGGCAGTAATCATCGGACTTACTACACCCAGAATATATAATAGCTTGCATTAACATCGAAGAACCAAAAGAAATATTATTTATTTGAGTAAAATTAATAATTGTTACTAACAAAATGTATGTAATTAAAAAAATTGGGTATTACACATTTTTTTAATTTTGTCATACCGCATCCTTAATACCCACTAGTATCAATCTCTTTATTTTATTTTACGATTATTGTATAAATCTTTCTTATAGGAATTCTATTACGTTAAGTTTTGTGTCTCTATAAAAAAACTTAAAGAGTTTTTAAAGGAAGAGTATATTGAATTTTTTAATCTTTCACCCGCCATTTTTGTACCTATGACGTTTAAATAGCAAATATCGGATGGTTATCATTTAATTATTTAAAAGAGGAATTAGAAGAACAATATTTGCTAGAGGAGAACGGAATTCGATTAGGGCTTTATTTATCTAGAAGTGGCAGAGATGCAATATAAATTCCTAATCCTTACCTAACAGAAAGAGAAAACATAATCCTAGATTTACTTGCTGAAGGACATAACAATAAAAAGGTGAGAAAAACTTTGTATTTAAGTGAACACACTTTCATAGATAATGTGAGTAGTTAAGACAAAGCTTAAATCCAAAAATCGTATACAGAATGTTGCCCACTCCTTTCGCTATGATTTTTTGTTCCTTTAAGAAAATTGTATGATCATTTAACTGCCAATGATTCTTTGTTGAAATCTTTAAAAAAATTGATACTAAAATTTTGTCACTTTTTGTCGTTTTTACTGTTTATTCATAAATATATCTATTTTTAGTATCCTTCAGTAGTAATATAATGTATTATTTAATAGACACAATTTTATATTCAACAAGGAGAAGATTAGTTTGAAAAGTATTAAAGTATTTTTAGCTTCTTTATTATCAATATTATTTATGGTAATAGTTCCATTGTCACAAGTTCATGCAGAAGAGAATAAGTCTGTTGGAAAGGAAATTACTTTTAAAGATGGAATTACAGCTAAGACATTAGAAGATAATGAAGATGTAAAAAAGGTTGAAACTAAAGACGACAATAACATTTTTGTTGCAACATATTATAAAAAAACCGGTGAAATGAAGTACGAAACATATAATTTAGATAGAACATTGATAAATGAGGAATTAATAACAGATAAACCATCCTCTCAAAACGAATTAAAAGTACAAACTATGGCTGGATCTTTAATTAGAAAAAATACATTAAAAGATGTATATGGTTATTGGATTTATAAGAAATCAGGAAAATACATTTGGGTAACAAAACTTCGTAATGGTGTATCAAAAAATCCTACAGAAAAAACCAAAAATAAAGACGAATTAAATAATTTTTTAAATCATCAGTAGATAGTTTTATGAGTAACAAAGATCAAATGGTAGCTAAAGTTGGTAGTGGAATTATTGCGACAATTGTTACATTATATCTAGTGCCAGAACCTACATGGACAAAAATATTAGCTGGATTATTAACAGTTATTTCAGGTGCAATTGCATATGCAGAAGGCAAAGCAATGTACAATGCATACAAGGATTCTAAATACTATTTTGCACGAATTACTATATGATTAAAAAGGTTGTATATATATGTTAATAGAATTATTAGTAATATCTGTTTTGTTTTTAATTTTACTTATGGTTTCTATCAGTAAGATACCACAAAAAAAGTCATCAGTATTTTTAACAATATTGATTGGTGTTTTATTTGGTGGAAGTATTATCTACTTATGGGTCTGGTATTTGTTTTTTTAAACCCTGTAAACTTTGTATATTTTATAAATGATTATTTTAATCCTTGGATTTTCTAATATCCAAGGATTTTATTTTTTTGATACAAACCCCTTTCGGATACCCAGTGCAAGACATAGACATCGTTTCTCAAATTAAATAAAGTTTTCTGTTGATTAATTTCCTTTTTAATGAGACACTTTCTTACTATTTTACTAGGGTCTATCTTCGTTTGATTATGCATCTTTAATAATAATTGTTCTAAATAAAAGTTTTCTCATATTAATTGAGCATATTCTTTTATACCCATCCATCGACATTATGTTATGTATAATAGATTATAAATAATAAGTTTAAGAGAATATCAAAAGAAGGTACAAAATCATTTTTAAAATGACTAATTTAAAAAGAACAATACCCTCAAGAAAAAAAGTTTGAAACCATTTTTAGGATTACTACAATCCTTTAATTTCTCCAATTCCTTGATTACTATTGATTGAATCTTCCTTTTTATTTTCGTTTTAAATTTTTCCCTATGTTGATGATGAGCGAAAAAAATACGTTTTAATATAATTTTCTTCATATATATATGAAACACCATAGTATCAAGGACTATGACATGACAAAATTTTATCTTTTAAAAATACCATAGCCCTAATGACCGTGGTAGACCGCAAATTTTATATCTCATTATCTTTTAACAAAAAAACACAGAGCATACACTCTGTGTTTTTCATTTGCCTGGCAACGTCCTACTCTTGCAGGGGGAGAGCCCCCAACTACCATCGGCGCTGAGAAGCTTAACTTCCGTGTTCGGGATGGGAACGGGTGTGACCTTCTCGCCATAATTACCAGACTGTATAAAATTAAGGGTTTGTTCCCTCAAA